>NZ_JBEHFR010000007.1:0-81119 GCF_040225635.1 Corynebacterium sp. KPL2830
ACATAACCTGCCCCGGCATGGGGGCAGAGTTACGAATCCTGGGTAACCTCAAGCGGAACTGCTAACAACGTAATGGGTAGGGTGGTTTGAGCGCTGGGGAAGGACCGTAAAAGGCCGTCTACCTGCGACAAGGCCCTGTACTGGACTCGGCTGAAAGCGTCTTGTGGCCCCGTCGGGCGGGGCCATCCCTAAGGGCGCTAGAAAGGGAGCTGACTGCTAAATTTCTGCAGTTGCTGTTGAATTTGTGGGCCGAAAGCGTTGACCGCACCGATTCCTATACCGATGGCCAGTGCGCCCGCAAGGGCACCGATGATCCCCCAGAACTGCGGCTTGGAAGAGAGGGAATCAGCAACCGGTGGCTGGTGATCTGTCGCGTCTTCAGCGTCTATGAGGTGGGCTTGAGAGTGATCTGAGGTGGAGCCTAAGGGCAAGCAATCTGCCAGCTCTTCGATAGTATAAAAAGTTGAGTCGGCGGTAATGGGCTCACAGCCATCGTGGAATGGGATTTCCTTTTCGTTGTAGAGCATCCGCACGAGGGTCTCTCCGCGATCATTTTGGAATGCGTCCCATTGAATATTCGCGCCCATCGGCGAGACGGCATCACCACGCCATGCGGAGTTATCCCAGCTGTATAAATCTTCCTCTGGGACACCGTGCTCGGAACCGGGCAGCTTCAGTAACGCGGCAAGCGGGATGATGGTCTCGGCGTGGCCGAAGCGATAATTGGCGGCTACCTCGCCGCCAGCAGCGCGGTCCTCAACGTTTCTAATCATCTCTTCGAGCAGTGGTTCATAGTTGTCGTAGGCAACTGTCTGGCCCTGGATAGCCGGGCCTTTCTCGTAGAAGTCTTCTACGTCAAGCAGGTACGCGAAGGTCGGTCCGTTAGTATCGTCCATGTACTCATCAAAGATCCACCCCTCCGCCGGGGCCTTTTCCTCGTGCTCCAAAGCTGGAGCGATGATGTATAGGTTGTAAAACTGCAAGGCCGCATCGACGATGCCTTCAACGGATTTATCGTCCTTTTCTCGGGCGGAAAAGTGAATGGAACCATCTGCTAAAGCATTGATAAATTCCGGCGCAAAAATCTTAGCCAGTAAGCTGCGTGCAGCCTGTTGTGACTCTGGCTTGGCATAGGCCTGTTGTACCTTTTCCTGTAAAACCTGAGAGTCCTTCCACTCCGTATAGCGCTGATAGGATGCAGCGTTTTTATCCTTGTGTGCGTACATCAGGTCAGGGCGTGCGGCGATGTTGACGTGGCCGTCTGTCATTTCATCATCCACGTGCTCAGCCAGTGCGGGAGACTGTTCCAGTAGACCTTCCCCGAAGTTCCACCCAGAGTCATTGGCGCGGTCCTCTCCTGAGGAAGTAAAGCTCACCTTGAGGTCTTCGGCAGCAATCGATTCCAGTAGCTCCGCATTGCGCTGTGCATTGCGCTTGCCGATGCCCCCGAGCTCTTCTCGTCCCACTTCCGTCAGGTTTCCATAACCGGCTTCTTGGCCAGGGCCACCGGATAGCTCTTGGTTTACCGTTATCATGGCCTCCACTTGCGGGATGAGCTTTGTGCCGAGCTCGGTGAGCTGACCGCGTTGTTGGGCATACTCCAGCATCTGCTGTGCGAGGTCGTCGTATTTAAAGCTTGATAGCCCGCGGGATCCGTGGCGATCTACCGTTGAGGTGTAAATCTGGTGAAACCCACTGGGGGCTTCGGCGTAGCTTGATCCCTGTGGCTGGTAATGCTGCTTGGTGGAGTAGTAGGTGGTGCCTTCGGAAGCTAGAGCTGGTGCGGGCGCGAGGGCACAGCTAAGGGCAGTGATGAGGGAGAGAGTGCGTGTCCGCATATGAGTATTCCTTGTGGAGGGCTGGATAAAAAGACAGCTGACAGCTTAAGGGCCGCATCTTGCAATCACATGGCATGTAGGTAAATTGCGGGAATACTTTTCGGCCCTAGGCGGTGTGTACGACGCGTTGGCGAACGGGGTTTGATTTTTGCGGCTGCGAGCGAGCGGAGGTGGATGGGGCCGGTAGGTATAGCAAAAGCGCCGCAGAGGATATCTGCGGCGCTTGAACAAGAAGGAAAGAAGGCTCTTAGAGCTGGATGCCTCGCTCGGCCAGCCATGCCTGTGGGTCAACGGCGTCACCGGAGTTCGGGTGAACCTCGAAGTGGAGGTGGGAACCGGTGGAGAAGCCCATGGAACCCATGCCAGCGATCTTCTGGCCTGCGTGCACGTGTTCGCCCACGGCAACGTCGAGGGTCTGCATGTGGCCGTATACGGTCATGGTGCCGTCATCGTGGAGGATGCGGATCCACTGGCCGTAGCCGGAGGCTGGGCCGGAATCGATAACGGTGCCGTCCATGATGGAAAGGATGGGGGTTCCGATGGCGTTGGCGATGTCAACGCCGGAGTGGAACGAACCCCAGCGCGGGCCGAAGCCAGAGGTGAAGGCGCCTTCAGCGGGGCGGGCAATGGAAGGGGCGCGAGCTGCAAGGTCCTCGGCGGCGCGGTCAGCGGAAGCCTGGATGGACTTGCTCAGCTGGTCAACTAGGTTGGTGACCGGCTTTGCCTCAGCCACGTTGAGGATCTGCGGCGCAGCATCGGAGGAACCGGCTGGGGCGTCATTAACCTCGGAAGTATCAGCGGCAAGCTTGTAGTCGACAGACTGCGTCGTGGTGGTGGTAGATGCAGTGTTGTCGGACTCAACGTTTGCGGCAGCTGCGCCGCCTACGCCGGCGGTGGACACGGCACCGGCTGCAACGGTCATGACAGCGATACGACCCTTGGTGGTCTGCGCGGTGACAATCTTGCGATGGCGGCCGGCGCCACGCTGAACTTTGCTTCGCATTAAATCTTCTTTCGTGTCTTTCACAATCTTCAAAAAGAGCGTTACATCGTCTCTGGGTTAGTTACGAGATTGTGACCTTCTTGTTACCAACGAGATGTAACAGTAGCGTCTCAAAAAGATAACAGCAAGCCAAAAGTGAATATTTTCTCGCGCTGGTCTGGAATAAGCCTACATGCAGGCAACTTCTGGAGAATTTTACGCATAGTGCGATATAAATCTCTTAAAACCAAGCCCCCGTGGTAGCCCCGAAGCTGTAACAGTGCGCCTTCGGAGCCGGTTGCGGAGGCGCCGTGGCGTGAAATTACTGTGGCCAGTGGGGGATAAGGGGGAAAACTTCATTCCTTATATATATGTCTACAGTAGTTACTGAAGAACTCCACGGTGATTTTGGAAGTGCCTCGTCGCGCCACCCCGCTACCGCGCGCAAAAGGTGGCAAAGTGGACGCCGATGAACAAGAACACCAGCCCCCAATCTCGGTCAACGCCCCGCCCGCGTAGCCAGGCGCGGGGCCGGACAGTGCAGACAGAGCGCGCCCCTCGTGCGCCCCACGCCACCGCGACGCAAAAGCCGCACAATTCCGCAGAACGCGTCGCGCGCAAAGCCGGGTCGAAGGCGAAGGCCCGTCGCACTCCGGCCCCGCTGACGAAAGCGGGGCGCATCCGCCAATTATTCATGTCGGCGGCCCTGCCGAATATTATTGTTGTCCTTATTATTGTGGCGCTCGCTTTTGGCGCGCTCTTGCTCTTTGGATCGCCCCTCGCATGGTTGCCCACCATCGTGGCGGAAGCGTGGATGGTCTTTAACCTCGCGCCGGTATCGGCGGCCGGGGTGGACCTGTCGTTCTTGCCTGCCTTGCCCGCCCTCATCCTCGCCACGGTGGTGGCGGTGCGCGTGCGCGCCGCGGTAAAACACAAAGTCAGCGTGAAGGACCTAGCCATACTCGTCGCCTGCGTGGTTGGCGTCCCCGTGGTGTTGACCTGCATTGCCTGGGTGATGCTGTGGGATGCCGGCAAGGTCTTTGACGTTTCCCCGCCCAACCTTGCTGCCGCGCTGGCCCGGGTTATCGTGGTGCACTTGGCCGCGATGGCAGCGGGCATGGGTACCCGCTTGTGGCGCGCCTTGGCTAAGCGCTATGGCGCCCCGCCGCTGCTTGTCGATGCCGCCCTTATTGCCCTGCGCTACCTCGCCTACCTCGCCATTGGCGCGGCAGTAGTCTTCGTGCTGGTCTTCATCGTCAACTTCTCGCGCCAAGGGGAGATGATGGATGAGTACCCTTCCATATCCGGGCTGGGAATTTTCACCCTCATCTTGTTGAGCCTGCTGTATATTCCTAATGCCATCGTCAGCACCGGAGTAGTGCTGGTGGGGTCGGAGTTTTCGGCAGGAGAAGCGCAGGTAAGCCTTTTTAGCACCCACCTTGTTCCGCTGCCGCCGCTGCCGATTACCGGTGGCATTCCGGCCTCCTCGCCGGGGTGGGCGGTTGTGTTCATGGTGGTTCCCCTCATCGCGGCGACGCTGTCCTTGTATAAGAAGCGCCCATCCTTCCAGAAGGTGCTTGCAGCTACGGTGGCTACCGCGGTCATCATGTTCTTCGCGTGCTACCTGGTCAGCGGCACGCTGGGCTATTACGGCCACACCGGCCCGCACCTGTGGACCGCTGCCGGCCTTGCCGCGCTGTGGTTCGCCGTCGTCGGTTTGGCCGTCGCGGCAGCCTTTGCGTTCATGACTTGGCGGGACGCTCGTGCAGCCGAGGCGGAGGCTACCGAAGAGGATTCAGACGGTACCGAAGAGTCGGCAGAAGATTCGGCTGCAGAGGACACCGCTGACGCAGAGAGGTCTGATGTGGACACGGACGATGCAGAAAATGCTGAAGCCGACGATGCTGATGCCGAATCTGGGGAAAGCGAATCCGACGAGGATGAATCGGAGTCGAGTGACGGCGATGCCGCTGAGTCCGCTGCGGAAGAAACAGAGGATGCAGCCGACGACGATGACGCTGCCGCAGAATCCAAGGGCAGCGCAGACAGCACCGACGAGGTCATCGAAGGGGAGGTCGTTGAAGACAGCGACGACGACGATGACGCGGAAAGTACCGCGGGCGATGGTGGGGAAGAAGGGGCATCGGAAAGCAGCGAGCGCGAAGCGGCTGAAGACCCCGAGATCCTGGAAGGCGAGCTCGTGGAAGAGGACGCAGATGAGGGCAACCCTGACGCGGCAGATTCTACTGAAAGCGGTAGGAGGGACTAGGCTATAGCGCGTGACTTCACCGATGCCACCACGCGCTACTGCTGCCACTGATCGCCTACGAGTTGTCGTGCTTGTCTCTGGGACGGGCTCGCTTCTGCAAGCCATCCTGGAAGCCCAGGATGAGCACTACCGTGTGGTGAAGGTGGTAGCGGATAAGCAGTGTCGAGGTATTGAACGCGCCCGCGAATGCGATATCGATACTGAGGTCGTGGAAATGGGCGCCGACCGTGCCGAATGGAATACATGTCTGGCTGATGCAGTAGATGCTGCGCAGCCAGACATTGTTGTTTCTGCAGGCTTTATGAAGATTTTGGGGGAGGGCTTCCTCCGCCGCTTCGAAGGTCGCACCATCAATACCCACCCGGCGTTATTGCCCGCGTTTAAGGGCGCGCACGGGGTGCGCGATGCGTTGGAATACGGCGTGAAGGTCACAGGCTCTACCGTCCACTTCGTGGACGCGGGCGTGGATACCGGCTCCATCATTGCGCAGCGGCCGGTGGCCGTGCGGGTAGACGATGATGAGGCCAGCCTCCACGAGCGCATTAAAAAGGTAGAGCGCGAACTTATCGTCGATGTGCTGCGCGCGGCGCAGCCCCGCGGCGAGGAACTTTTTATTCAACTCGCAGACTAAGACTTTTCGAAAGGCTTAATCCTCCTCATGAGCGAAGACCGCAAGCAGGTAAAGCGCGCACTCATTAGCGTGTACGACAAGACGGGGCTGGAGGATCTGGCCCGCGCACTTGATAAGGCAGGCGTAGAGATCGTCTCTACCGGCTCCACCGCCAAGAAGATTGCAGACCTGGGAATCGAGGTCACCCCGGTTGAAAAGCTAACCGGCTTCCCCGAGTGCCTGGAAGGCCGCGTCAAGACGCTCCACCCGCGCGTGCACGCCGGGATTCTGGCCGATACCCGCAAGGAAGACCACCTAGCGCAGCTCAATGAGCTTGAGGTAGAGCCCTTCCAGCTCGTCGTGGTCAACCTGTACCCCTTCCAGGAAACCGTAGCCTCCGGCGCGGACTTCGATGGATGCGTGGAGCAGATCGACATCGGTGGGCCTTCCATGGTGCGCGCGGCGGCCAAGAATCACCCGTCCGTTGCCGTGGTCGTGGATCCGGCGCGCTATGGCGAGGTAACCCAGGCCGTTGAAGAGGGTGGATTTAGCCTTGACCAGCGCCGAGGGCTTGCCCGCGATGCCTTCCTCCACACCGCTAACTACGATGCGGCGGTTTCCGCATGGTTCGTTGACCAGCTCAGCGAAGGCGAGGAGACCACCTCGCTGCGCTACGGCGAGAACTCCCACCAGGCCGCCACCGTGACCCGGATTGGCACCAAGGGTTTGGCTAACGCCAAGCAGCTCAACGGCAAGGAAATGAGCTACAATAACTACCAGGACGCCGATGCTGCGTGGCGCGCGGCCTGGGACCACGAGCGGCCCTGCGTCGCGATCATCAAGCACACCAACCCGTGCGGCATTGCCGTATCGGACGAGTCCATCGCTGCAGCCCACCGCGCGGCGCATGCCTGCGACCCAATGTCCGCATTCGGCGGCGTCATCGCCGTCAACCGCGAGGTCAGCGTAGAGATGGCCGAGCAAGTCAAGGGCATTTTCACCGAGGTCATCGTCGCACCCGCCTATGAGGATAAGGCGCTGGAAATCCTGCAGAGCAAGAAGAACCTGCGCGTGCTTTTGGCCGAGCCAGAGGAACAGGGCGAGGAGCGCAAGTACATCTCCGGCGGCGTGCTGCGCCAAGAACCGGATACCTACCAGGCCGAGGGCGATAAGCCCGAAAACTGGACCCTGGCAGCGGGCGAGGCCCTGAGCGACGAGGACTTGGCCCAGCTCGAATTCGCTTGGCGCACGGTGCGCGCGGTTAAGTCCAATGCGATTCTGCTGGCCAAGGACAACGCTACCGTGGGCGTGGGCATGGGCCAGGTCAACCGCGTGGATTCCGCCAAGCTTGCGGTCGAGCGCGCCAATACGCTTGCCGATGCCACCAACCGCACCCAAGGCTCCTTCGCCGCCTCCGATGCCTTCTTCCCCTTCGCCGATGGCTTGCAGGTGCTTCTCGATGCCGGCGTCAAAGCCGTTGTCCAGCCCGGCGGCTCCATCCGCGATGAAGAAGTTATCGAGGCAGCTAAGGCCGCTGGTGTTACGATGTATCTCACTGGAACGCGCCACTTCGCTCACTAGCGATAGCGCCCGAGACCTAAGGAGCCTGGCCATGTTCGCACCAACCCACACCGCACCGAGGCGTACTACACCGAGACGCATGGCGCTCGGCGGCCTAATGATCGCCGGGGCGCTGTGTCTTAGCGCGTGCGGGCAGGGCGAGCAGGAGCCGGAATCAGAGCCGGGCATCGCCAAGCAGGCGACGTCGCGCTCTACGGAGAGCACGGCGGATAGGGCGGATAGGGAGGATAGCCCTCGCGATGCCGCAGCGCAGGATGAGGCTGCGCCGGCTGATGCCCAATCCGATGCCGCGAAAGCTGCCGAAGATGGCGGGCCGGCTGTGGCTGGTGATTTGCAAAGCGAACTCGACCGCATCGCCGCCAACTACGGGAATGTGGGCATCGCGGTGTCGGATGGCACCACTACCGTTGCAGCCGGGCGCACCGCGCCCGAAACCGCCTGGTCCACCTCCAAGGTGCCGGTGCTCATCGCCGCGCATCGCGCAGGGCTCATTGGCCCGGACGTGGTCACGTCCGCGATTACCTATTCCAATAATGAGGCGGCGCAATCCGCCTGGGACGCACTTGGCGGTGGCGCACAAGCCGCCCAGGCCGCGCAACAAGTACTTGCCGAGGCCGGCGATACCACCACCCAGGTACAAAGCCAGGTCACCCGCCCGGAATTTAGCGCCTTTGGACAAACGCAGTGGAGCGTGGGCGACCAAGCCGCATTCATGGCGAAGCTGCGCTGCGTCAACGGTGCGGAGCCCATCCTCAGCGCGATGTCTACGCCCGATCCCGCCCAAAGCTATGGCCTGCGTAACCTAGAGGGTGCCGCCCTCAAAGGCGGCTGGGGCCCAGATACCGCCGGCGGCTATGATGTGCGGCAGATGGGTCTTGCCACCATCGGCGGCCGCGAGGTTGCGGTAGCACTCATCGCCTCGGCCCCCGATGGTCAATACGCCTCCGCCCAACCAATACTTTCGGGCATGGCGGTCGATCTTTCCAAGGCCGACGTTGCTTGGCCGACCCCAGCTTGTTAGCCCTCACCCCGGCTTGTGAGAAAGGACTTATCATGCCGCACTTTAATCTAACTTCAGGTTTGCGTTGGGGACTGCGCCTCGGCGCGGTAGCGACTGCGGGCATCGTTTTAAGCGCCTGCAGCAATGGAACGGATGGGGAGCAGCCCGAATTTTCTGGTGACAGCGGCATGACCACCGTAGAGGGCACGACGGATACCTCCGCAGAAGAAACCTCGACGACCGAGTCCCCGGAAACCGAGGACAAAGAACCACCCGTGGTGACGGTGACCGAAAAGGAACAGGCACAGGCACAGCCACCGAAAAACAATAATGGCGGCGGAGGTGACCTCATCGATGGCCTGGGTGAGTACGGCTGGACCGATATTAATACCTACGCCAATTGCCACCGTTTTGAGCGCGTCGTCTTCGCAGGCAAAGGTCCAGACGGCAGAGCGATTGTCTGCGAAAACACGGGAGGAACGCTGACCTACCGGTCGACCATCTTCGGCGGCGAGTTTACCGGGCCAATCATTGGCCAAGATAGTGGCAACTACTACGTGGATGCCACGCCCTCGACCATTGTCGTAACCTCCAGCGGGATTAGCGTGCGCGAAGGCGGCGGACTGGCCGCCACTGCGGACTTTTCTGAATCCTGGCAACGTTAACCACTGGTAAGTGGTTAACGTCGCCACAAGGATGTGGTTAGCGAAGCCACAAGGAAATAGTTAGCGAGACTTTTTCTTCTTGCGATCAGCAGCGGCCGCCGCAGCCGCAGAGATCGAGTCATTGCGGTTCTTCAGTAGCTCAAGCGTCATGGCTTCGGCGTCCTCGGGGACTGTGGCGCCGAGGACGGCAAGGGCGGCATCGGCAAGCATGGCGGCAGTCTCCGGAACCGACTGGGCCGCGGCATAGGGAGGCGTGCCATCATTGGGGCGCATCTCGATGACGGATAGCGCGACGTGGAAGGGCAATTCGATGCGCGGATCCGCATCTCCCACAATCGCGGCGGCGGTGGTGCGGAAGTGGTTCTGCAGCCGCTCGCGGGAGCTGTGATACTCCGAGAATTCAGGCGAATTGGCCACCGGCAACTGGTACAACCGGCCGACGTTCCAACCGCTGGTGAGCAAAAGGCGCGATTCCGCGGCGACCAGCGACCACAGGCGCTGCTCGGGCTCGGCATCGGAATCTACCAGCTCATCGGCAAGCTCCAGCGAGGGCTCGATGGTGGAATTAAGCAGTGCGAGGAAAATCTCCGTCTTGGAGGGAAAATGGTAATACAGCGATGCCTGCCGGATGCCCACCGCGTCCGCGATTTGGTGGGTCGACGTCGTGGCAAAGCCCTGGGTGGTAAATAACTCTGAGGAGGCGTCCAGAATCTCTTCCCGGGCGCTATTGCCTCTGCGGCGGGGGCTATGTTTACGCGGCCTACCGACGTTTCCTGACATGCGGCGGACGCCTCCTTTCTCTCAGCAGAAAATGCTTTTACTCAACAACTCTACAGCCCCGCAGCCAGACGGCGCGGAGCGCATGCATGGCCACAGCATTTTGTGGCGATTTTAATGTGCGCCATCCGCGGCGCGTTGGGAGATGGATTCGAAGGTCGCAGACACCATGCGGCAAGCTGTGCCATAGGCCGTGCGCTCCAGCGGCGGGAGATCCTGCAGCGTGGATTCGCGGCCGTGCACATTGTCGAACCAGCGTCGCATTTCTACCGAATACCCTGTGCGCCACGCAAGATCCAAGGTCTCTGCGTCCTCCGCTGTGAGCATTCCGCGTTCTTGACCAATGGCGAGGCGATCGACCGTAGGTCGCGGCCCCGGTGCCGCCCACCGCGCAATGGCGGCGATGGGGGATAACAGCATGGATTTAATATCCACGGCCGCGCTGCGATCGGGCAAACCGCCAACGCGCTGGAGCAATGGCGGACGCTGGGCCAACGCCTCCTCCAACAACGCCTGCTCGCCGCCGTGGCCTAAAGGCAGGCCAGCATCGACGCGCGCTGCCATGGAATCGGCTGCTTGGTGCACCTCTAGGCCAACATCGCGAAAAACAGACTCCAAGTCGCTGTCTTCTCCCATCCACTCGATGGGCATGCTGGGCAGCTGATCCCCGCGCGCCGCCGCGCCGGTTAACCGGACATCCGCGTCCACGCCTGGGGCGCGCACGATGTCTGTCAGTAGCCGCGAAAACCAGGAGGCTAATTCAATCTCATCATCCTGGTGCGCTACCGCATTGCGCAAGACATCTTGTGCCTCCGCCAACAAGCCGCGAGCGGTTGCCCGGGATTGGCAATGGGGAGCAAGCTCCGAAAGATCGAGAAGGGATTGGTGCAGGGCCATACAGTCACTGCCTTTCACTCATTACAAAGCGGTGCGCTTCTAAAAGTTGTGCGGCGCAGGATTGCTATAAATGTAACACTTATGTGAAAGCGCAGTAGCGCTTGGGGGAGTGTGCAGCGGGTTCGTCGCGTCCGTGGCAGTGGGCGTTCGTGGACGAGTTTTGCGGCTGGTGTTGCCGCGGCGTGTGGCGTTTGCGGCGTAGCGAGACCCTAAAAACGACTTTCGCCGCCTCACCTCGAAAGGCGGGGCGGCGAAAGTTTATGGTTCTTTTACCGTGTCACACTTGCCAGCGGCAAAAGTGCGCTGTTGATACCCAGCTACTGTTTAGCGGGTGGTGAACGGCAGGAGAGCCATTTCGCGTGCGTTCTTGACTGCGGTAGCAACCTGACGCTGCTGCTGCGGGTTCAAGCCGGTGACGCGACGGGAACGGATCTTGTGGCGATCCGAGATGAATAGACGCAGAGTCTTGGTGTCCTTGTAGTCCACCTTCTCAATGCCCTCAGCCTTCAAAGGGTTCTTCTTCGGGCGACGGCTCTGCTCCATACGGAACTTCTTTTGGTTATTGCGCTTATTAGCCATTGTGCAATTACCCCTTTACCAGCTGGACTTGCGAACGCCCGGCAGCTCACCACGGTGAGCCATGCCGCGCATACGGACACGGGACAGGCCGAACTTGCGGAGGTAACCGCGTGGGCGGCCATCGGCTGCGTCGCGGTTACGAACGCGGGCTGGGGAAGCGTCACGAGGCTGGCGGTTCAGCTCGAACTGAGCCTCCAAACGCTCCTCATCCGGGGTGTTCGGGTTCTTGATGATCTTCTTGAGCTCAGCGCGACGCTCCGCGTAGCGGGCGACGATTTCCTTGCGCTGCTCGTTCTTAGCGATCTTGGACTTCTTAGCCATGAATTATCGCTCCTCGCGGAATTCGACGTGCTTGCGGGCGATCGGATCGAACTTCTTCAGGGAGATGCGATCCGGGTTATTGCGCTTGTTCTTACGGGTCACGTAGGTGTAACCGGTGCCCGCAGTGGACTTCAGCTTGATGATTGGGCGAATATCGTTACGTGCCATACTTAAATCTTCTCCCCACGTGCGCGGATCTTGGCAACAACGGACTCGATGCCGTCGCGGTCAATGATCTTCATACCCTTGGTGGAAACATTCAGAGTAATGGTACGGCCCTCAGAGGGCAGGTAGTAGCGACGACGCTGCACGTTGGGGTTCCAACGGCGCGAAGTGCGGCGGTGCGAGTGCGAGACCTGCTTGCCGAATTCCGGCTTGCGGCCCGTTACCTGGCAAATAGCCGACATGGGTCTTCTTTCTCCTAGCCGCCCACATCGTGGCTATAAACGACTACGTGCCGACTGCCGTGTGAGGGTGGCAGTGCTCAAAAAGTGAGGTGTGAGCAGGTGCGGCATCGTCGTCAAAAACCAGTAGACGGGGCGTAATACGTATATTTTGACAACAGCAAGAGCAAATCTTACAGACTTACTCGCGATATACCTAATCGCTACCGCAATCGCCCCGTACTTAATGTTGTTCGCGTTGTGTTGGAGATCGAGCAACTGTAACCAAGGCATTGGGGGAGGTTCGAGGCCTTACTATAACGAATGAGGCGCATATGCGCGCCTGTGGCGACTGTGGTTGCCGCAGGTGAGCAATTTCGTATATATGGCCGTGGAATGTAGGATAATTCAGGTTATCGGTCGGCGCGCATTGTGGCGCCGGGCGAGCTGTAACTGTACATCCCAACTCGGGCACGATCCGTACCGGCATAGCAGCCCAGTGTGCGGAACCGACCCGTAGTCCAACCCTGAGGGAATATATATGAAGAAAGACATCCACCCGGATTACCACCCAGTGGTCTTCCGCGATGCTGGTACCGGTCACTCCTTTTTGACCAAGTCCACCGCTACCTCTTCTCGCACCGTTGAGTGGGAAGACGGCAACGAGTACCCGCTCATCGTCGTTGACGTTACTGCTGAGTCCCACCCGTTCTGGACTGGTGCACAGCGCGTTATGGATACCGCTGGCCGTGTCGAGCGCTTCAACCAGCGCTTCGGTGCCATGGCTCGCCGCAAGAAGAAGAACGCGTAAGGAGAAGAAAAGAAAATGGCAACTCCTAAGTTTAAGAAGTCCCGTGCGAACACCCACGCACGTCGTTCCCAGTGGAAGGCTGACAACGTCGCCCTCCAGGAAGTCACCATCGACGGTCAGACCGTGCGCATCCCGCGCCGTCTGGTCAAGGCCGCTAAGCTCGGCCTGGTTGACGTAGAGCAGTTCTAAGCCTGCATTCAATCCCACCCCCTCCCGGTTGCTTTTAGTGACTGCGAGGGGGTTGCGATGTTTTAGGCTCCTAGGTGGGGTATTAAAAAGCGCCTTTCGGCCAGGGTGGCGCTAGGCCGTGGGGGAGGACTTGAGCCGTGACAGTGCTGTCTACTCCTTGGGCCTTAAAGACTTAGCGAAATCCACTTCAAATTAAAGCAAGGCTAGCCATAAAGTAAATATAAAAGTGCGCTAATCTGATGGTGGATCAGTCTTATTCCTCTGTGATTGTGTTCACGGCGGCTCGGGCACCAGAATGAAAAATGCTTAGTGGGGCGATGGTGGAGGCGTGTGCGAGCATGAAGGAGGCGACGGGTGCGGCGAGTTTAACCAGCTTATTGCCTACAGTAACTTCACAGGAACTTCTAGTACGTTGGCAGAGTAGTTTAAGTTGTGACTAAGCGAAGCGAGGCATAGTGTTCCTATGAACATGAGGAATGATGACAACCGCGGCAATAATGGCCAGTCGCACGGTGTCCCGCAGGAACCCTACGATACGAACAATGGGCAAACGCCGTATAGCCAGCCGCGCGGTGGGCAGCAGGATTCTGGATCCGCTTATTCCAATGGAACCTATTCCCAGGGCTGGAACCAGCCGCGCATCAACGAGCAGGAGGCACGAGCTTCCGCACACGGGCAGCACACCCCGCCCAGCAATCGCCTTTTTGGTGACGCTCAGCAGAGTGGTACCCGCGGGCAGGATGAAACATCTAGCTTCGCTAGCCAGTACAGCGAGTACTCCCAGCAGGGGCCTGCAAATAACCAACCCGGTCAGCCGCCTGTGCCTGGGGTAACGCCGTTGCCGCCGCAGCCAAAGGAGAAAAAGAAGATCGGGCTTGGCGTGGCGACGGCAATCGCTGCCGTAGCGGCAATCGCAGCAGGCTCCATTACCGGTGTGGTCGTGGGCAAGAACCAATCCAGCAGCGGCACGTCCGTGGTTAACGAGGCTCTTCATAGTCAACCGGCCGCCAATAGCATGGGTAAGGAGCCAGAGGAAGGTTCGGTGGAAGCGGTTTCCGCCAAGGTTTTGCCGGCCGTGGTATCCATTCAGACCGCCACTCGGACCTCGGCTGCCGAAGGTTCTGGCTCGATCATTTCTCCCGATGGTTACGTGTTAACCAACCACCACGTCATCGCCGGTGCGGAACAGGGCGGCATCATGCAGGTGACCTTGAACGATGGCAGCAAGCACGAAGCTGATCTCGTGGCTTCCGATGCCAATACGGATGTCGCCGTCATCAAAATCAAGGACGTGCAAGACCTACCGCACTTGCAATTCGGTAACTCGGATGCGGTAGCGGTCGGCCAAGAGGTAGTCGCCGTCGGTTCGCCGCTCGGCCTCAATGCCACGGTGACTTCTGGCATCGTATCCGCAAAGAACCGTCCGGTGCGTGCGTCCCAGGAGGGTGGCGAGTCTTCGCTTATCGATGCCATCCAGACTGACGCCGCCGTTAACCCCGGCAATTCCGGCGGCCCCTTGGTGGATATGGACGGCAATATCGTCGGTATGAATTCGATGATTGCCTCGTTGTCTGATAAAGCCACGGGCGAGGGCGGATCTATCGGCCTTGGATTTGCCATCCCTTCCAACTTTGCCAAGCGCATGGCGGATGAGCTCATCAATAAAGGCCAGGTAACTCACCCCACCTTGGGGGTTAAGGTCTTGGCGCGCGATGACGGTAATGGCGCGCGCATTGCCGAGGTCGAGCCGGGCAGCCCAGCGGAACAAGCAGGATTGAAGCAGGGCGATATCGTCACCCGCGTCAATGACCGGCTGATTGAAAACGCCGATGCGCTTATCGCGGCCGCTCGTTCCCAGGACTTCGGTGCGACCGTCACCTTGGAAGTATCCGATGGAAATTCGGATGATACTCGTCAGGTAGAGGTAACCCTGACGGGCGAGTAGATTAAAAGCCAGCCCGCGCCGTGTCCGCATTGCGCCCCCGACGTTTCTTTGAAGGAGAAAAATGGCAGACTCTCAGCAAGACTTGACCGATTCGACCAGGTTGGAGGATTCGGCTTCCACAGACGCTTTGCGGGATGTGGCGGAGCCGGATGATGCTTACCTCTTGGCCAGTGAGAAGGAGGACCGAGTGGCGGCGCCGCGCCGCGCGCTCGTTGTGATCGTCACGGATCACCCCGGCGAAAATTCAGATAGCACCTCCAAACTGGTTACTGAACTTTTAGCAGAGGCGGATTTCCGCATCGATGGTTCGGTGGTCGTGCGCTCGAAGAAATCCAAGATCCGGCAGGCTATTGAAACCGGCGTCGTCGGCGGTGTGGATCTCGTGCTCACCGTCGGCGGCACTGGCGTGGGCCCGCGTGATAAGACCCCGGAAGCTACCACTGGGGTCATCGATAAGATGGTGCCGGGCGTGGCCCAGGCATTGCGCTCTTCTGGTCAGGCCTGCGGCGCGGTCGATGCGTGTGCATCCCGCGGTATTTCGGGCGTTTCTGGTTCCACCGTCGTGGTCAACCTCGCACCGTCGCGCGCTGCCGTGCGCGATGGAATGGCTACATTGACCCCGCTGGTCCACCACCTCGTGGATCAATTGCAAGAATCCAGCGTGCAATAGCGCCAAGGAAAGGGGTGGAGATACTGCCATGACCTCTCAACCACGCCGCCAGCGCAGGCGCGTATTCAGGCAATCAGATGCGTCGGAATATGACCGCAGCGCGGACAGCCCGGTAGGGCAGGACTTAGCTAGTGGAGAAGGTGCCGATGCACAGCGCATCGTCACTATTGATGATGCTGCAGCGGAAGGCGACGGTGCTCAAGCAGCCGAGCGCGGCGAAGAGTTTTACCGCGAAAACCAGCCGCCGCACCATGGCGGATAGCCCGCGCATCCTTGTCCCGAGCCAGGAAATGCTGAAGCAGCCATAACAAAAGCCCGTGTCCTCCCTCATCGCGAAGGTGGACACGGGCTCAGCTGCGTCTTTAGTAAGAATTAGTCGTCGTGGCGGCTGTGCTTGCCCTCAGAAGCGGTGGAATTATCGGCGCCCTCGGCTGCAGTGGCATCCCCAAGTGCCTTATCTGCGGCGGCGACAGCATCAGCGTTCTGGGCTTGCAGAAGATCGCGGATTTCTGCCAAGAGTTCTTCCGAGGTTGGTGCCGGAGCCTCTGGGTCCACACCCTGGCGGCGCTTAGCAGCTTCAGTGAGCTTGTTGAGCGGCATCACAATGAGGAAGTAGACCACTGCGGCGATGATGAGGAAGTTAATCGCGGCTGTAATGACGGCGCCAAAGTCTACGAGGGTGGACTTATTGTCGGTGATTTGGAAGCCCAAACCATCGACCTCGGCGGAGCCGAGGGAGTTAATGATCGGCTGAATGATGGAATCCGTCACGGAAGTGACGATCGCCGTGAATGCGGAACCGATGATGACTGCGGTGGCAAGCTCGACCACGTTGCCGCGCATAATGAAGTCTTTAAAGCCCTTGAGCATGGGAGAAAACGGACCTTTCTGGGGATAGTTGAAGATGAGGCTGAACCTCGAGCAAGCAGGGAGTTTAGTTCAAGCTAAAAGTATTCACAACTTGGGAGGATTAGAGTTGGCAATATTGTTACTTATTTAACTAATGCACACCGGTTGCGATATAGGTATTTGGTGTTAGTGTGAAAGCGGAATATAAAAATATTGTTTGTAAAAATAACAGTATTCTAATGCGTGGGCAGAAGGGATCCCAGCATGAATATCGCACTCGCTTTATTTGCCTTGGCAGTCACCATTGGTGCAGGCTACCTCCTTGTTAAAGGTCATAAGCCGGTCATCATTTTATTGCTTGCCGGGTTTATTCTCATTGCAGTTTCTACCGCGGCCAAAGCTGGCTACGGAGTTTTAGATGAGGAAGACTCTACCGGATCTCGGTGGCTAGACATCATTGGCATATTCGAACAAGTTGCTGGTAGCCAATTAACAGGCGTCGGCCTAATCATTATGGCGGCCGGCGGCTTTTCGGCATATATGAACAAGATCGGCGCTTCACAGGCACTGGTCGAGGTGCTTGCCGCCCCAATTGCAAAGTTCAAGCACCCCTACATCACGCTAATCCTCACGTATTTCCTCGGCGTGGTGCTTTTTATGTTTATCCCCAGCGCTGCTGGGCTCGCTATTTTGCTTCTAGTGCTATTGCTTCCAGTGCTGAAGGCGGTAGGGGTAAGCCCCGCAGCAGCAGGCGCGGTCATCGTGTCAGCCTCTGCATTGCCTATGGGGCCGGCATCGGGAACCTCGGTGCTGTCGGCGCGAACCATTGATTTATCCCCAGTCGTCTACTTTGTTCAGTACCAGCTGATCGTGGCCATTCCTACTGCTATTGCAATTGCTATCACTCACTATTTCGTGCAGCAGCATTACGATAAGCGGGATTTGGAAGAGTACAAGGAAACCGACACCATGGGCGATGGTTCTGGCGAAGCAGGCCCGAAGTGGTATGGCTTATTTCTCGCACTGCCCATTATCTTGTTGATAATCTTCAGTCCCTTGGTCAATGACAGCATCGAGCTGAGCACAGTGGGAGCATTCGTAATTGTCTGGCTATTGGCCATGCTGTGCGAAATCATCCGCCATCGTTCTTTTGCCACCGCAACTGAACAAGCCACATCCTTTTTTACGGGTATGGGAAAGATGTTTGGTGGCATCGTCGCATTGATTATCGCAGCGCAAATCTTCGCCACCGGGTTGACGGCTACGGGCGCCATTTCCATGCTCATCGATGGAGGCCAGCAACTCGGTGCCGGCGCTATCGTCATCACCCTCATGTTCACCTTGATCGTGGGCCTAGTGACGTTCCTGACCGGTTCCGGTGTCGGCGCATTTTCTTCCTTTGCCAGCCTGGTGCCTGATGTCAGCCGTGGGCTCGGTGCTTCGGCAGCGGCAGTGATTACCCCAATGGAATTTGCCAGTGGTTTATTCCGCGCGGTTTCTCCGGTCTCCGGGGTAATCATTTCCGTCGCCGGTGGCGTAGGGATTTCTACCACCGAGCTTATTCGCCGCACCCTCCTTCCAATGGGGGTTGGCTTTGTCGTGATGATCGTATCCAGCCTGATCTTGCTCTAAGCACGTTCTGGGGTCACAACCTACATCTGAAAAAGTAAGGAATTTATCATGGGAATCGGCGCACTGAACTCGTCTTTTCAGAAGAAAGGCTATGTCACAGCGGACATGGAAGCCCACTGGGAAGAAGCACAACTTATCCGGAAGATTTTCGCTGTTGAAGCGGCAATGGCGCGGACGCAGGGACACATGGGAATCATCCCGCAGGAGGCTGCCGAGGCGATCTCAGATAATGCAGTCGCCAGTGATGAGCTGATTGAAAAAGCCCAAAGCGGCGGGGTTGGCAATCCTTCGGTCGCTGTCCTAGATGCGCTGCGGGAGGCGGTTCCGGAAGACCAACGCGGTTGGGTCCATTTCGGGGCGACGACTCAAGATATTTTGGATACCGCGCGGGCCCTGCAGATCAAGGCAGCGACTGACCTAATACTGGAACGCCTGAACGCTGTGATTGCAGCTACCGCCAAACTTGCTCACGAGCATGCCACGACGTTAATGGTTGCGCGCACCAATGGGCAGTATGCATTGCCGACGACACTGGGTACGCGCTTCGCGCGGTGGAATGCGGAACTGCGCCGGAGCAGGGAACGCTTGGAAGCGATGCGCGAGCGCACGGAACAGATTCAATTTACCGGTGCTGTAGGCACGCTGGCGTCCTTTGGAGAACAAGGCCCTGAGTTAAGTCGGCGCCTTGCCAAAGAATTGGAACTGGTTTATCAACCGGTTTCTTGGCATGCGAGCTCGGATACAATGACAGAGCTTGTGACGACCGTGGCTACCTTGGGGCAAAGTCTGGCCAAGATTGCAGAGGATCTCTTCGCTATGCAGCAATCCGATTTGGTCGAGGCCCGCGAGGAGATGGATGCACATACTTCCGGTTCGTCCACCATGCCGCAAAAACTTAATCCCTTTGCCACAATGAAAATTTCCGTGGGAGCCAGCATGGCTTGTGGCATGGCGGCAAACATGCTCACGCAAGCGCCGGCCACCTTTGAACGCGACCACCGCCAATCCGAGATCCACCGCAACCTGATTCCACAAATCTTTGTTGCCGTCGATGGAGCGCTGGAAAAGTTGGGCCAGCTCTTTCCTCGCTTGCGTTTTGATGCACAAGCATTAGAAGACAATGTAAAAAGCGCGGGTGTCTCATTGATGACTGAAGGGATCATGATGGAGTTGGCTCCGCATATTGGTCATAGTGCCGCACACGACGCTCTTCAGGAATTCGCCCGAGAAAATAGAGAGAACGGTACCAGCCTGGAAGAGTTTTGCGCGGCCCACTCTAAGCTTGCAGGTGTTTCGGAAAAGCTGGACTTTGATGCCTTGACAAACCCAGCCAATTACATCGGCCAAGCTGTTGAAATCGCGAAATCGGCGAAGGAATAGATCAGGAATAAGTACTGCAAAGACCACCACTACGCAAAAGGTTCAGGCTGTCTTTAAGTAGCAGCATCTGCGTCATCGACGGCTTGGGGCTGGGCGCGATCGCCCACGATGACCACGGTCAGCGGTTGGTTTAAAGAGGCCGCGGCCACGTCATTGGCATGCTCATTAGGAAGTGCGAGCAAGACGGTGGCAGAAGAAACTTCGCCCTCCGCGGTGGTGGTGGAGACCACCCGGGCGCCGGAGGCGATGACGCGGGCGGTCGCGGGCTGGGAATCGGTGGCATTGCTTGCCGTGACGATGTCGACGGTATCGCCGTGCTGTAGGTGGGGAATGATGTCTGGATCGGCAAGTTTTACAGGGATCATGCGGCCAGAGCTGCCTCCCGCAGAATCCTCTGATCCCGAGTTCGCGACGAGGCTAGACACCAACTCTTGGCCTAGGAGCCGCTTGCTGGTGACTACCTCACCCTTGCCCGCGGCGGCGGTGATGATGCGGCCGGCGAGGTCGGAGGGGGCATCGGCAAGCGCGCTGCTAGGTATGGAAGAAGAAGGCAGGCGCTCGAGGGAAACATCGGAGGCGGAAAGCTCCGCGCCGGCGGGCAGATCGTGGCTAAAGACCAGCACCTGCGGCAGTTCCTTCGCCCTGGAAATCGCGGAAACCAGCGCGGCAACGAGCAGGACCAGCGCGATGACGCGGCGCACGAGCACGCCGCGGCGGTGGCCAGGGGTGCGAAGAGTGCGAAAGAATTGAGAGATTCGCGGTGACGGAGAATGAGCCATGCACAATTAGACTGCGCTACCGCCTGCACGGTTCCCTGCGTTTAGGAAGAAAAGCGGTGGATTCCTGCGGCGGTAACCACGGCCTCGACGCGGCGATCGTGGGATGTGGCCGGGATAGAGTCAAGGAACTCGGTAGGGTAGACCATGGCGAGTACCGCGGGGTGGTTGCGCGGAACCCGGGAAAGCGCGCGGTCGTAGTAGCCGCCGCCCTTGCCCAGGCGGTTTCCGGCCGCATCGATGGCCATGGCGGGGGCCAAAATCAGATCGCAACCGCACAGCACGCGGCTATCAAAACGCGGGCCAGCCGGCTCAGAAATACCCAACTGACCAGGCTGCATGCTGTGCGGGCCCTTGTAATCTGCCCAGTTCAAAACGCCATTGCCGCAGGTGATGGGCAATAAAACGCGGTCGACGCGGCGGGAAAGCCACGGGATGAAATCCGCCCCGCCTGGTTCTGTGCCCAGCGGCCAATAGGCAGCGACGCTCGATACGCCGGAAAGGTCGGGCTCTAACTGCTCGCGCAGGGCAGTGGTCCATTCCGCGCGCTCATCTGCGGTGAGGCTGCGGCGCGCGCGAAGCAGGCGGGTGCGGAGTTGAGCTTTGATGTCGCTGGAAGAAGGCATAAATAAATAATAGCGTCCGTGGCGTAGCGCTACACAGGAAAATCGTGCGCCGTTGTACCCTAAGATCCATGGCTAATGAACGCGAAGATTCCGCCTCCGGAATCACCACGGTTGTAGTTCCAGCGGCTGGCATGGGCACCCGCTTTCTGCCCGCCACGAAAACCGTCCCCAAAGAATTGCTGCCCGTTGTGGATACTCCCGGCATTGAATTGATTGCTGAGGAGGCAGCTTCAGTGGGCGCGCGCCGGCTTGCGGTCATTACCGCACCTGAAAAGCAAGAAGTAATGCGCCATTTTGCGGAGTTTCCAGATCTGGTAGAAACCTTAGATTCCCGCGGCAAGGATGAGCAGGTGGCCAAGGTCAACCGCGCTCACCAGCTCATTGAGCCCATCGCGGTAGAGCAAGAAAAGCCCTTGGGCTTGGGTCATGCCGTGGGGCTGGCGGAAGAAGTCTTGGCAGAAGATGAGGACTCCTTTGCCGTCATGCTGCCGGATGACATCGTATTGCCGGCCACCGTTATGGCGGATATGGCGCGTGTTCGCGCCGAGCTCGGCGGCAGCGTGCTGTGCGCGTTTGCGGTGCCGCAGGAGCAGACGTTTAATTACGGCGTTTTTGACGTAGAAGATACTGACGCGCCGGGCGTGAAAAAGGTCGTCGGCATGGTGGAAAAGCCGGACCCAGAGGACGCGCCGTCCAACCTGGTTGCTACTGGGCGCTACCTTTTGGACCGCAAGATTTTTGATGCGCTGCGCCGGATCGAACCGGGCAAGGGTGGCGAATTGCAGCTGACCGATGCCATCGAGTTGCTCATTGAAGAAGGCGAGCCCGTCCACGTGGTGGTCCACGAGGGTAAGCGCCACGATTTGGGCAACCCCGGTGGCTATATCCCGGCCAACGTGGACTTTGGCCTGCGCGATGAAAAATACGGCCCAGCGCTGTATAAAGCTATTAAACAAATCATGTCCGATTTCGAGGCGGAACAAGGCCTTAACTAATTACCTTGCACCGCGCGCACGTGCGTTTAGGGCAGCAAGGTAAAAGGGCAATAAGAAAGGGCGGGCAGAGACCGTATGCGTTCAGTTGATGACCAGTTGGCGCTGGTTACTGATGCGGCGACGACCCCGGAGCCGGTGCGGATGAGCATTTCTAATGCACTGGGGTTAATGTGCGCCGAGCAGGTGCAGGCCAATCAGCCTTTACCGGGCTTTCCCCAGGCGGCCATCGATGGGTATGCGGTTCGCGCCGTTGATATCGGTGGCGAGCGCGGGTTGAAGGTTCGGCGCCCGAAGAATCAGGACCAAGAAGGCAGCGAGGGTGAGGATGCCCCCGAGCAGGCCGATGACGCCGCCGCGCAGCCCGCCCCACCAGAGGTTGAGCGTTCCTTGCCCGTGGTGGGCGAGGTGCCGGCCGGCTCGAAGCAGCCGTTGCGTTTACAGCCCAAGCAAGCCGTGCGGGTCTATACGGGCGCGCCCTTGCCCACGCTTGCCGATGCCGTCCTACCCCTCGAGTGGACCGACCGCGGCCGCAAGCGCATCACGGCGCACCGGACGGTGCGCTCGGGCGACTTCGTCCGCCGCGTGGGCGATGATATCCAGCCCGGCGATGTCGCTGTGTCCTCCGGCACCGTCCTTGGCCCAGCGCAGATTGGCTTATTGGCCGCGGTGGGCCGGTCCAAGGTGCTGGTTTATCCGCGCCCGCGCGTGACCATCGTGTCCTTTGGCCGCGAGTTGGTCGATGTGGATAAGGAACCGGGCCTAGGCCAAGTCTTTGATGTGAACTCTTACTCCTTGGCCGCCGCCGCAAAAGAAGCGGGGGCGGACGTGGTCCGCGTAGGCATTGCCGAAGGCGAGCCGCGCCGCATCCGGGAAGTGCTAGAAACCCACATCACGCGCAGCGAGGCCCTCGTGATTACCGGTGCCGTTGGTGGCGCCGGTGCCGAACAGATCCGGGAGATTTTGGCGGAAATCGGCGATATCGATACCTCCCGCGTGGCCATGCACCCAGGATCCGTGCAAGGCTTTGGGCTAGTAGGAGATGAGCGCATCCCTACATTCCTTCTTCCTTCGAACCCGGTTTCGTCGCTGGTTATTTTCGAAATCTATATTCGTCCCTTGATTCGCCTGGCTTTGGGCAAGCGCAATGCCCACCGCCGAGTGGTGCGTGCCCGCGCACTGAACCACATTGATTCCCGCCCCGGACGCCGTGGCTTCATCCGCGCCCGCTTGATGCGCGATGCCGAGACCGCAGATTATTTGGTCGAGGGCCTTGGCGGAGCGACCGGTGCGCCGGCGCACCTTCTGGCGGGACTGTCCGAAGCCAATGCCATGATCCGCGTCCCTGAGGAAGTCACCGAGATTCGCCCGGGCGATGTCGTTGATGTCTTATTCCTTACCCAGCGCAGCTAATGCTTGACCCTTTCGGTACCGCTGCGGCGAAGCTGCGCCATCCAGTTACTGGGCCCACAGATGATCTGCACCCCGGTTGGCCAGAAGCGACGCCGACGGTGCAGCTTCCTGCCTCGGGGACACTGCCGTCTGGCGGACGATTGCGGCTGCGGCCTTTGCTGCGCTCGGATGGTCCCGAATGGCGGCGCCAGCGCATTGAGGACGAACCCTTGCTCCGGCCGGTAGAGCCGACCCAGGCGACCACTTGGGCAGCGGCCCATAGCTCGCAGGCCTGGTGGAATTACCTCATGTTTCTGCGCAACTCCGCGCGCGATGCGCAGGTAGTCCCCCTAGCCATTGAGCTCGAGGGAAAGTTCGCCGGCCAGGTAACACTAGGCAATATCCAGCACGGCAGCATCCAGGACTGTTGGATTGGCTATTGGGTTTATTCCGCCGTGCAGGGCGCGGGCGTTGCCACCGCGGCCACGGCCTTGGGCGTGGACCATGCCTTTGGGCGGGTAGGCCTGCACCGAGTGACCGCAACCTACTTGGAACAAAACCCCGCCTCCGGGCGCGTGCTGGAGGCCAACGGTTTTCGCTCCGAGGGATTTTTGCGCCGCAACCTGCATATCGATGGCGCCTGGCGGGATCACCATTTCGTGGCCCTAGTCAAGGAAGATTTTGCATCCACAGCGGTTGAGCGGCTGCGCCAAGCTGGGCGTTTGGTGTGAAAAGCATCCTTAATTCCGGGGAATGCTTTCTCAGTTTTCACATAAGTAACAACATTGTAATTTACGGCTTCTGTGGCCCCTAAAGTGCGGTTTTAGCGATTACAGTGGAGTAATCATATGCACCCCAAGGGAAGGTCCTTAAGTCGTGTCCACAGCTGTGCCAGTTATTGCAATCATCGTGGTGTGGCTCTTCGTGCTCGCGCCGTGGCTATTGGGCAGGAGCAATCGCCCGATGAGCCATACCGGAGAGGCCTTTGAGGATACCCGCGTGCTCTTTTCCGGCGATTCCGGCAATGTCGCCGGCCGCCGCCGCCCGCGCCTGCGCGCCGATGATATCCACCGCAGTGCGTCGGATGAGGATCAAGACTACGAGGTCGTATCCGCTTCCACGGAGGACTCGGACCGCGAGGCAGACGTCGATGACGTGCTGATCGAGGAAGAAGTAGAGGACCGCGCTTCCCGCGCACAGTCGCGGACCATCGCCGGTGCTGCCCGCCGCGCCCGGGCGCAACCCTTCGGCGTTGGTGGCCGCGCATTCCGCTCCGCCGCCGATGAGAACGAAGCGGACGCGCGCAATGGGCACGCCACCCCAACTGAGGAGACGGCAGAGACCATCGAGGGTGAAGTCATTGAGGAATCCGCGGTTCCAGCCGCTGCCGCTGATACCACCGATGCGACCAATGCCACCACTCCCGCCGATAGCGCGCGTACGTCTAGGGACTCCGACGATGCAGATGTGAACACGGACGATGTCGATGATGTCTTGCTCGATGATGACGAGCGCGCCGGCGAGGAAGCAGGCGGTGCAAAGCGCAAGGGCCGCCGCGGCGATGTGGTTGCCAATTCCACCGAGTCCTTCACCGCGCCGGTGGCAGCGGACATTGCAGAAGACGCGTATGACTATGACGAGACCTATACCTCCCCGGTTGACCTGATGTATCCGGGCGCGGTGGACCCCGCCCCAGTCATTGATGCAGAACAACCGGACTCCGCAGAAACCGACTCCGCAGAGTCTGAATCCGAAGGCGCAGCAGAGGAATCGGCGGAAGCAGATGAGTACAGTGCCCAGGGTGCTGAGGACGCGGCGTTGAATACGGACCTTTCCGAGGACGAGGTGGCATTTGCTCAGCGGCGCCTTGGCCGCGGTGGTTGGGACCCAGTAGCGGAAAAGGAGAAGTCCGCTACCCGCTACCAGCGCCGCCAGCGCACGCTCATCGGCCTAGCCATCGCAGTGGTCCTCACCGTGGCCCTGGGCATTGTGGCCGGTGGATGGACTTGGTGGCTGGCAGGCATCGTCGGCATCCTGACTGGGACCTACCTGGTGGCGCTGCGCGCGCAAGTCCGGCAAGAACAAGCACTTTTGCGCCGCCGGGTAAAGCACCTGCGCCGGGCGCGGTTGGGCGTTCACAATACCGATGATGAGGCGTTGAAGATCCCCCGCAACCTGCGCCGCCCGGGTGCGGTCGTCGTCGAAATCGATGATGAAAGCCCCGACTTTGAGCACCTTCCCTTAAGCTACAGCGATGATGAAGATGGCGACTTTGATGGCCCGCACGCCGGGCCCAGTGGGGTAGGGCGCCGCGATGACCTAGCCGCTCGCCGCGCAGGTTAATTAGCCGGCTGCGCCCTCGCTTCCGTGGAGCTTTTCGGTTTCCTCCGGCCATACACCGGAGGTAGCCCGGCGGTGGGAGCCCAAGAGATGGGTATCGACCATCCCTATTGCCTCCATGAGCGCAAAGCAGGTCACCGGCCCCACGAACTTAAAACCGGCCTTTTTCAATTCCCGCGACATGGCCTGCGATTCTGGGCTCTTGTTCGGAATATCCTCCATGACCTCGGGGTAGATATTTTCTGTGGGCTGAAAGCTCCAAATGAAATCCGCTAAGCCACCCTCTTCGCGCAGTTTAATGGTGGCCTTCGCATTATTAATGGTGGCGCGGATCTTGGTTTCGTTGCGGATAATGGTGGCATCGGCAAGCAAGTGCTCCACCTCGGCCTCGCCGAATTCCGCGACCTTTTCCGGATCGAAGTGGCAAAAGGCCTTGCGGAAGGCGGGGCGCTTTTTTAATACCACGGCCCAAGACAGCCCAGACTGGAAGGACTCCAGGCTCAGGCGCTCAAATAGGCCGGCCTCGTCCCTAATGGGAAGGCCCCATTCGGTGTCGTAATAATCCGTCAATAGCGACGACGTCACGGCCCACGGCGTGCGGGCTACTCCGTGCTCGTCATAGGCCAGCGGGGTGCGTTCTTCGGTGGTGGTGTCAGTGTCCATGGATGGTTCTCCTATTGGTGTGTTGTGCCTATTTTCCTTGTCTTTCTCCATTGAAGCAGCGATTGCGGGTGGGATGCAGTGTGTACCTCGCCAGATGGTGAAATTGCGAGCTCAGGGCGTGGGGCGGCGGTGTCTTCGCGTTGGGGTGGGCATTCGATGTAGTCTATTGACCATGAATAGACCTGCCGTTCGTGATGCCGCGTTGCTGCTTTTTCGGTTGGTCCTCGGGCTCATCTTTATTGCGCACGGCGTGGACAAGATGTTCATGGACGGAATGGATGAGACGGTTGGGCAGTTTTCTGCCCTCGGCATCCCGCAGCCACAGATAGCCGGTTATGCCGCCGCAATCGGGGAGATGGTGGGTGGCGCCTTCCTCGTCATTGGTTTGTTAACCACCTTTGCCGCTGCGGCGCTGGCCGTGGACATGGTGGGCGCGCTGTACTTCGTGCACTGGGGAAATGGCCTCTTTGCCGGCGACGGTGGCATCGAGTACCCCTTGGTGCTGTGCATGTCCCTCATAATGATCGTTATTTTTGGTTCTGGCCGGGCGAGCTTGGATAGGGCGTTAAGCAATGTTGACGCATAGCCAAGTGCAAGCGGCGATTTCCGCCCAGCTGGATGGCGAAGAAGCGGAGCTTTCCGCAGACGTCATCGACGCCCACCTAGAACACTGCGCGGAGTGCCGAGCGTTTCGCGATAAGGCAGCGGCGCTATCGCGTTCCTTAAGCTTCGTGGAACCGGCGGATTCCGGCATGTCGCCGCCGACGGATCTTTCTGAGGTGATCCTCGCCGGGGTAGAACCGGAGTGGAAGCGGGCATCGAGCGCTAGGCAGGCCAACCTCACGGTGGCACGCAGTGCCTTGGTAGTCATGGGACTCGTTTTTGCGGTGTGGGCCATCGTGCAAGTGGTGCGTGCCTCCGGCCTAGTGCCGCTGGGCACAGAGGGTTCGGTGCTGGACCCTGCGGCCGATCCAGACCGCGCCAACCTGCTGATGGAAGGCGCGGCCGTGCGCTTTGGCATGGCGTGTGGCCTGCTGTGGAGCGCCTGGCGCCCAGCCTCTGTGACCGGGCTTTTCCCGGTATCCGCCACGATGTTTGCATTTCTTTTTGGCTTTGGCGTGCGCGATATTGCGCTCGGCACCGTCACCATGGAACAGGTCTATCTGCTCATCGCTACCGCGCTGTCGACCATTAGTCTGGCCTGGGCGTGGGCTGCCGAGAAGGGCTACCTGGTGCGCGCGTGGTGGAAATCCTTGAACGCGCAGCCGCACTAAGGCGAACGGGTTTCTGCCACCTATTTCCAGCTGGGCAGCCACATCATGGATTGATACCAAGACTCCGGGATGATGAAGCCGTATAAGATGGGCGCGAAGTAGAAGAACATTGCGACCACCAGCGCGAGATAGCAGGCGGCTGCAAACGTTCCCCGCCGCATCGGCCCGCCAGCGATGCGCCTAATCCACCGCCACCTGATGGGCTTACCGCGTCCGACCATTTGGCCTAGCGTGAGGGCGAGAAGCACGATGACAAACGGGATAAACGCGGTGGCATAAAAGAAGTACATCTGCCGGTCAAAGGCCGCCAGCCACGGGAGAAATCCGGCCGCAAAGCCCACGAGGGGAATGAGGAAGGCGCGGTTGCGGCGGATGATAAGCGACCAAAGCCCCCAAAGTACTGCGGGGACTACCAGCCACCAGATCGCCGGGGTGCCAAAGAGGTAGAGCATCTTGCGGCATTCGCCACCGCCGCTGCATTCCAGGTCCGTACTTGAGTAATACAAAATGGGCCGAGCCCCGGCCAGCCATGCCCACGGCTTGGAATCCCACGGGTGGTGGTGGCCACCAGAAGAGGTCAAGCTGGCGTGAAAATCCAATACGGAGGAGTGGTAATAAAACCAGCCGGCCACAGGCTCCGGTAAGTGCATGAGCCAAGAGTCTTCCCCGATGGTCCCATCCACCTTGGCGTGCCGGTAGACCGCGGTCTCTGAGGCAAACCACGCGCGCCAGCTCCACACATAAATCATTATTGGCACGGCTACTAGGGAGGCAAGTGCCGCGGGCGTATCGCGGATGAGCGTGCCCACAATATAGCGGCGAATGCCATACTTGCGGCGCAGCGCGAGGTCACTAAAGACGCAGAGCAGGCCGAAAAACATGATGTAGTACAGCCCAGACCATTTCACGGCAAGTGATAGGCCTAAAAAGACTCCGGCGGTAAAGCGCCACCACCGGAAGCCAAAGCGTGGCCCGAATGGGGAGGTGCCCATCCCACCGCTTAGCAGGGCGTGGTGGAGGCGCTCGCGCATCTGTTGATGGTCGCGGGCTAGTGCCCACGCTGCGGCCACGATGAAAAAGACCTGGAAGATATCCAGCATGCCGAATTTCGCAGAAACCAAGAGGACGCCATCGCAGACGGCCAGAATGCCGGCAAAGGTGGCCACTTGCCAGGAAAAGGACAACCGGCGGGCCAGCGCCATGGTCATCAGCACGGTGCCGACGCCGAAGAGGGCCGTCATCAAGCGCCAGCCCAGCGGGGTATAACCAAAGACCCATTCCGAAATGGCAATGATCTGCTTGCCCAGCGGCGGGTGAACCACGAGCCCAAAGCCCGGGTTGGTCTCGATGCCGCCGATGAATAAGTTATCCCAGCTTTTGACCATGTCCCAGGCCTGGGGAACGTAGTGCTTTTCATCGAAGACAGGTGTGCCCTGTGATACCGGCGCGGTAAGGCCCACGAACCGGGTGATCAGTGCGAGAACGGCGATGATGCCGGTGCTTATCCAATCGGCCTTGCCCCACGTGTAGGTGCGCGGTGCCGGCGGCATCACGCGGTTATGCGGGGTGCGCGGTGAGCTAGAGGGGGCAGCGGTAGCAATAGTCACGAAAAAGAGTTTAGGCGACGAGCCTGCGCGCGGGTGCATAGGAGAATGTGGAATGCTAGAGGCATGTCAGCTTTAGGTCTGGAACCACTTCCGCGCGGCGTCATTCTTGCCGCCACGCCCTTGGGAAATGTCGGTGATGCCTCGGCGCGCCTGATGCAGGCATTGGCGCATGCTGATGTCATCGCTGCCGAAGATACCCGCCGCGTGCGCAACCTGGCGCAGGCCCTGGGCATCGAGATTTCCGGGTCCGTGGTGTCCAACTTCGACCACAATGAGCAGGCGCGTGCGCAGCAGCTTATCGATGCCGCCCAGCACGGCACCGTCCTCGTGGTCACCGATGCCGGCATGCCGATTATTTCCGATCCAGGCCTGTCTCTAGTGGCCGCGGCCGCCGAACGCGATATTCCCGTGACGTGTTTCCCAGGCCCCTCGGCGGTGCCTACGGCGCTCGCCCTCTCTGGCCTGGGCGTGGGCCACTTCCTCTTTGATGCATTTCCGCCGCGCAAGCCCGGCCCGCGAAAGGCGTGGCTGGAATCGCTGCGCAATGAAAAGCGCGCCATCGTATTTTTTGAATCGCCCCACCGCATCGCCGAGACGCTTGCCGATGCCGCCCAGGTCCTCGGCGGCGATCGCCCCGCCGCAGTGTGCCGCGAGCTGACCAAGACGTATGAGGAGGTGCGCCGCGGCCCGCTAGCTGAGCTGGCCGAGTGGGCGAGCGAGGGAGTCAAGGGCGAAATTACCGTGGTCATCGAAGGCGGAACCGCCGCTGCCGTGACCGCCGCGGACCTTGTCCCGCAGGCCTTGGAGTTGGCCGAGGCCGGCATGCGCTTGAAGGACGCGTGCAAGCAGGCCGCCAAGGGTACTGGGGTGTCCAATCGGGAGTTATACGATGCCGCTTTGGATGCCCGCTGACTGCCCGCTAGTTGAGCACTTGTTGAATCGTACGCAGGTTATTTCTATGCGCTGTATAAACGGTCACAATTGGCCGTGCTAACAGTAGGTTTCACGCTTCTATATGTGTTATCGAATCGTTATCTTGCTCGGGCGTGTGGCGCCTAAAAGCCGTCTACGTGGGGATATGCGGCTTATAAGTGCGCAGGAAGCATTAAGGAAATGCTCAAAAATGTGCATAAGCTGGGGTTTTGGTAACAAAACGGTTTGAAAAATTGGGGGCATAACACCACTGTAGAGAGCATGACTAATACTGAAAATAACGGCACTGGCGTGCCCGAAGAAGGGAAGGGGCCCGGCGAAGCGCCTGCTGGGACCACTTCTACTGCTTCGAGCGAGCAGCCGATTGAGGATTATCAAACGGTAGAAGAGGCACTGGATGAACAGACGGCGACGAGCCAGATCCAGGACATGATCAACTCTGAGGGGTTCCACCCCGAAGAGTATGACGACCCGGAAATCGAAGTTGCTGCGGACCGCGATAATATCCCGATTGACTGGACCATCATGGGTATTGCGGGTGTTCTCGTTGCCGCCATCGTTATCTGGGGCCTTGCCGCCCCGGATAACTTCGCCGACTTTTCTTCCGCGGCCCTGACGTGGGTCGTCGATAAGTTCGGTTGGGCTTACGTGCTCTTTGGCACCGTCTTCGTGGCCTTCGTGATCTTTATTGCTTCCTCCAAGTTTGGCTCCATCAAGTTGGGCCACATTAACGAGGAACCGGAGTTTTCCACGCCTTCGTGGATCGCCATGATGTTCGCTGCGGGTATGGGCATTGGCCTCATGTTCTACGGTGCTTCCGAGCCGCTGGCGAACTACCGCGACGGTACGCCCGGCCGAGGAACGGAAAACGTGGGCTCATCCATGGCCTACGCCATGTTCCACTGGACGCTGCACCCCTGGGCTGTTTACGCCATTGTTGGTTTGGCCATCGCGTACTCGACCTACCGCATCGGCCGCAAGCAGCTGCTAAGCCAGACCTTCGTGCCGCTCATCGGTGAGCGCCGCGCCAACGGCGGATTGGGCAAGTTCATTGACATCCTGTCCATCTTCGCCACCGTCTTCGGTACCGCTTGTTCCCTGGGCTTGGGCGCGCTGCAGATTCAGGCAGGCCTGGAAGCTGCCGGCATAATCGATAACCCAACCCAGTCCGTGGTTATCGGCATTGTCTTGGTCTTGACCCTGGCCTTCTTGCTGTCCGCACTTTCCGGTGTGGGCAAGGGTATTCAGTACGTGTCCAATGCCAACATGGTCTTGGCTGCGGTGCTGGCTATCTTCGTCTTCATCTTGGGCCCAACCGTGACCATCCTGAACCAGATTCCGGGATCCATCGGTAACTACTTCAACTACTTCACCGAGATGATCGGCCGTACCGCAGAGTCCGAGAACGGTACCGCCGGTGAGTGGCTGTCTGGCTACACCATCTTCTACTGGGCATGGTGGGTCTCCTGGTCCCCATTCGTGGGCATGTTCTTGGCGCGCATTTCCCGCGGCCGCTCCGTCCGCGAGTTCTGCTTGGGCGTCCTGCTCATCCCAGCCAGCGTTTCCACCCTGTGGTTCGCCATCTTCGGCGGCACCGCAATCCACATGGAGCAAAACGGCGAATCCATCACCGGCGAATCCGCCGAGGTAGAGCTGTTTAACCTCCTGCACAACCTGCCTGGTGGCTTCATTGCCGGCGTTGTCGCCGTCATCTTGCTGGCCACCTTCTTCATTACCTCCGCGGACTCCGCGTCCACCGTGATGGGTTCGATGACACAAAATGGTGCCGCAACCGCGAAGCCGTGGCTATCCGCCCTGTGGGGTGCTCTGACCGCAGCCGTTGGTTTGACCCTGCTCTTGGTTAATGAGGATGCACTGTCCAACCTGCAGAACGTCACCATCGTGGCGGCGCTGCCGTTCTTGTTCATCGTCATTGGCTTGATGTTCGCCATCTACAAGGACTTGAGCCAGGACATCATTTACCTTGAGTACCGCGAGGCGCAACAGTTCCAGCGCAAGATGGCCCGCGAACGCCGCTTGCACCGCGACTACCAGCGCACGCAGGAGCTCAAGAAGCGCCGCAACGAGCGTTTGAAGAACCCGATGAAGCGCAAGTAGATTAAGTATCTACCGCTTTCGGTAGTAGCGCCCGCCGCTTTCCCAAACTAGGGAAGGAGGCGGGCGCTTTTCGGTGGTTGGGGTAATGTGCCCTCAACGTGTGTTCGTGCAGGTGCTTCGATAAACTGGACTCCATGACTGAGTCTTTAGTAGTAAATGTTGCCTGGCCATATGCCAATGGCCCGCGCCACATCGGTCACGTGGCTGGCTTTGGCGTTCCCTCTGACGTATTCGCCCGCTTCCAGCGAATGCGCGGCCGCAACGTACTCATGGTCTCCGGTACGGACGAGCACGGCACCCCGTTGCTGGTCCAAGCCGATAAGGAGGGCGTATCCGTCCGCGAACTCGCAGACCGCTATAACCGCCAAATCGTCAACGATCTGGCCAACCTCGGGTTGTCGTATGACCTTTTTACCCGCACCACCACCCGCAACCACTATTCGGTGGTACAGGAGCTGTTCAAGGGTCTCAATGAGAACGGCTACATGCTAAAAGAGACCACAAAGGGGGCAATCTCTCCGTCCACCGGCCGCACGCTGCCGGACCGCTATATCGAGGGCACGTGCCCCATTTGCGGTGCCGATGGCGCCCGCGGTGACCAGTGCGATAACTGCGGCAACCAGCTGGACCCGGTAGACCTGATTGACCCAGTGTCCAAGATCAACGGCGAAACACCGCAGTTCGTGGAGACCGAGCACTTCCTGCTGGATCTGCCGTCGCTTAAGGACGAGCTGCAAAAGTGGCTTTCCACCCGCGAGGATTGGCGCCCGAACGTGCTGAAGTTCTCTTTGAACCTGCTGGAGGATATGCGTCCGCGCACCATGACCCGTGATATTGACTGGGGCATTCCCATTCCGGTGGAAGGCTGGCAGGACAATAACGCGAAGAAGCTGTACGTGTGGTTCGATGCCGTCGTGGGTTACCTGTCCGCCTCCATCGAGTGGGCGCACCGCACCGGCCAGCCGGAGGCGTGGAAGGAATTTTGGCAGGACCCAGAAACCCGCCACTATTACTTCCAGGGCAAGGACAATATCACCTTCCACTCGCAGATCTGGCCGGCGGAACTGCTGGGCTATGCCGGCAAGGGCTCAAAGGGCGGCGAGCTGCACCAGTACGGTGAGTTGGACCTGCCAACGGAAATCGTGTCCTCGGAATACTTGACTATGTCCGGCTCAAAGTTCTCCTCGTCCAAGGGCGTGGTGATCTACGTTAAGGACTTCCTTGCGGAGTTCGGCCCGGATCCGCTGCGTTACTTTATTGCCGTAGCTGGCCCGGAAAACAACGACGCGGACTTTACGTGGGATGAATTCGTGCGCCGCGTGAATAATGAGCTGGCCAATGGCTGGGGCAATCTGGTCAACCGCACCGTATCCATGGCGCACAAGAACTTTGGCGAGGTTCCGGTTCCGGCGGCCCTGGAGGAGCGCGACGAGGCCATTTTGCAGCTGGCGGAGGAGACCTTCACCACCGCCGGTGACCTGCTGGAGCAATCCAAGTTCAAGCAGGCCATCGTCTCCATCATGCACGTGGTGGGCGAGGCGAATGCCTATATTGCCTCCCAAGAGCCGTGGAAGCTTGCCAAGGATGAAACCCAGCGCGAGCGCCTAGCTACCGTCTTGTGGACCGCCCTGCAGGTCGTGTCTGACTGCAATGTCATGCTCACCCCATTCCTGCCGTTTACCGCGCAAAGGGTGCACGAGACCTTGGGCCGCACCGGCGAATGGGCCGCGCAGCCTGAGGTGCGCGAGGTCAAGGACGATATCCCGGTTGAGCTCGTGGGCGCGGGGCTTCCCCCAGAAAACCACGAATATCCTGTCATTATGGGTGACTACACCCAGCAGCAGGCCAAGTGGGAGCGCATCCAGGTGGCACCAGGTACTCCCTTGGCAAAACCGAAGCCGCTCATTTCCAAGCTGGATCCAGAGCTCGGCGAAACCGGCCCGGAATGGGCGCCGGTGATGAACTAGCGCGGTAACGTCCCGCTAGATACACACAGCGCGGTGGCCAGTCCCAATGAAAAGGGAGGGCCACCGCGCTTTTGCGATGCCTTAAAGGTTCTGCCTAGTGCTGGAAATCGCGCTGCAGGTGAACCAGGCCTAGGCGCACGCCGTCCTTGGTGTGGATATTGGGCATGCGGCCAGTTTCTGTGAACCCAAATTTCTTGTGCAGCGCAATGGAACCGGCATTGGTATCCACGATGTAGGTAATCATGGTTTCGATATAGGGATCGTCGGCGGCAATGTCCATGAGGGCATCGAGAAGCTCAGAGCCTACGCCCTTGCCCTGGGCGACGGGGGAGATGTATACGGAATCTTCGACGGTGCCGTAATAGATGGCGGGCGTGACGAATTGAAAGTAGGCGGCCCAGCCGATGATTTCATCATCGTCTACGGCAACGAGCACGGGCGAGCCCGCCTTGGACATGTCCTTCAGCCAATCTTCGCGGTCGGAGACCTCTTCTTGCCAGGTAATGAGGTTATTCGCCGGTTTAGCAGCGGAGGCAGCATTGTAGATGGCGGAAATGGAGGGGGCATCGGCAAGCTCGGCGGGGCGAATATGCATCAAAAGTCCTTTACACCAGAAGTTCTAAGTGGGTGAGGCTAAGCCAGTGATCGAATTTGTAGGTTACCTCTTTGAGAGTTCCCACGTTTTCAAACCCGAACTTTTCATGCAACTTTAATGATGCCGTATTAGTAGACACGATCAAGGCGAGCAGCGAATGCACCTTGTCATCCGCCCGGGCGCGGTCTACCAGCTCACCCATAAGGGCGGTGCCCACGCCTTGGCCCTGGGCATTGGGGGAAAGGTAAATCGTGGTTTCATAGCAGCCCTGCCAGATGCGGGGATCGCGGTAGGGGTGGTAGAGCGCCCAGCCCAAGTATTCGCCAGCATCGGTTTCGGCAACGAGGAAGGGACAGTCCATGTCCTGGATGCGGCGCAGGTGTTCTTCGCGCTCAGCCACGGTGACTGGGGTGGAGTTAAAGATGACGTCGGTATGCTCGATGGCCCAGTTGAGGGTATCGGTTATGGCGGGGACATCGCTCAGGTCCGCTGGTCTGATCAACATAGCTGCCAATATTACAATTGCGGGTATGTCTAAAAAGAAGCCACGTCCTACTCCCATTCCGGCCCCAGGGCTCAGCGGGCTCAGTGATGCGCATACCCACCTTTTCTCGCATAAAGATACCGATGAGGTGCTGGTCAATCGCGCCCGCGCAGCCGGGGTATCCCGCCTGGTAACGGTAGGCGATGACCGCCGCGAATCCGAAGCGGCTCTTGCCACCGCGCGCGCATTTCCCAATGTCTACGCTGCCTGCGCCATCCATCCAGTGCGGGCAAATGAGTTAGATACACCCACCAAGGCCGCCTTGGAGGACATGGTGGCGGATCCGCAGTGCGTGGCGGTGGGGGAGACCGGCATGGACGCCTACTGGGTCCACCACGAACCGGAGACCACCGCGAGCTTGGTCCAGCAAGAAGAATCCCTGCGCTGGCATATCGATCTGGCGGTGCGCACCGGCAAGACGCTTATGATCCATAACCGCGAGGCGGATGAGGATTTGCTGCGCATTCTTGCCGATGCCCCCGCGCCCGCCACCGTCATGCTCCACTGCTTCTCCTCGCCGCTGCGGGTAGCAGAAGAAGCACTCGAGCGAGGCTACGTGTTGTCCTTTGCTGGCAATGTCACCTTCAAGCGCAATGCGGAACTGCGCCAGGCGGCGGCGCTGGCCCCGGCGGGACAATTGCTGGTGGAAACCGATGCGCCGTTTATGGCCCCAGAGCCGTTCCGCGGGCAGCGCAATGAGCCTTCCCTGATCGGACACACCTATGACTGCATTGCCCGGGCGCGCCACCAGACCACTCAGGCTTTGGCGGCGGAGGTCAACGAGACTTTTGATCGCGTGTATGGGATTAACACGGAAGATGAGTGAGGAGTGTCACAAAATTAAACCCGCTGGTCGCTGGTGGTATGGGTGCTTGATGTGACAACTGTTTTCGCCAGTTATAGCTGTGGCGCAACGTTTCTCGACTTTCCTTACTCGTTATCGTATTGTTATTGATTGTTCGTTGAGGCTTTATGTCTCTACCTTCCCACCGCGCTGCTCCACAGTCGGGGCAGTAGCGGGCACCGCCGCTGGTTTCCCTAGCCAGCGGTAACAATTCTGATACTGGATAGACAGCACTACCGGAGATTAACTACACATGGCACCTCACCACATTAAGCGCATTAATAATTCACGTTCCCTGCCGCTGCGCCTGGCAACGGGTGGCGTATTGAGCACCCTCGCTGTAGGCGGTGTCGTGGCGATTGCTGCGCAGAAAGACCTGGTCGTAGACGTCAACGGCGACAAGGTGGAGCTGGCTACCTTTGCCAAGGACGTGGACGGCGCCCTGCAGGCCGCCGGCGTTCAGGTGGGCGAAGAGGACATCGTCTCGCCCGCACCATCTGAGTCCGTGACCGATGGCGATGAGATCTCCGTGCGCACCGCCAAGCCAGTCGCCGTATCCATCGATGGTGAACAGCAGCAGCTTTCCACTACCGATCTCACCGTTTCTGATCTGCTCAATAACCTGCAGGGCGTAAACCCGGGAGCTGCCGTGAAGTCTGGCGAGGATGACGTGGACAAAGATACCCAGCTAAAAGATGGCATGGATCTAGAGGTCGTTTCCCCCAAGATCATCAAGATTAACGATGGCGGCAAGAATACCTACACCAAGATTGCCGCCAAGACCGTGGGCGATGTGCTCAAGGAGCGCGGTATCAAGCTCGGTGAGGATGACCGCGTCTTCCCAGCCAAGGAAGAAAAAGTCACCGAGGGCATGTCTATCAAGGTTGAGCGGATAGACATTCAGACCGAGAATGCCACCGAGGAATTCGACGCCGAGCCGCATTTCGTGGATGACCCTGAGCTGGAAGCCGGCGCCGAAGAGGTGCGCGAGCAGGGCGAAAAGGGCAAGCGCGAAATCACCCGCAAGGTGGTTATGAAGAACGGCAAGAAGGAATCCGAAGAGGTCATCAAGGATGAGGTCGTTGTAGGGCCAAAGCCCGCGACCATCGCCCGCGGTACCAAGCAGGCGGAGCCGGAGCCGCAAGGCGGTAACTCGGGCGCGGCTGCCCCCGCCGTGGCCGATGGCTCCGTCTGGGATTCCATCGCGCAGTGCGAATCCACCGGTAACTGGTCCATCAATACCGGCAACGGTTTCTCCGGTGGCCTGCAATTCACGCCGTCCACCTGGGCTGGCTTCGGCGGCACCGAATACGCGCCTGAGGCATGGCAGGCCACCCGCGAGCAGCAAATCGCCGTGGCACAAAAGGTACAAGCCTCCCAGGGCTGGGGCGCATGGCCGGCATGTACCTCTAAGTTGGGCCTGCGTTAAAAAGCATAAAGCACCCGCAGCACCGCGCATTCTGCACCGCACCCCGCGTCACCACGGCGCGGGGTGCGACTTTCTGCATTCTTCAACTAGGTTAGAGAGCATGACTGATTCCCCGGGCGCCGCGCTTTTAGGCCCAGTAGAAATCCGAGCTTTAGCGGAGAAACTGGATATCACGCCCACCAAGAAATTGGGGCAGAATTTCCTCCATGATCCCAATACCATTCGCCGCATCATCGCGGCCGCGGATCTGGATCCCGCAGACCGCGTCGTGGAGGTCGGCCCCGGATTGGGGTCGCTGACCCTAGGGCTGGTGGAGATCGTTGAAGATCTCACCGCGGTGGAGATCGATCCGCGCTTGGCTGCGCAGCTGCCGGTAACGGTGGGCGAGCGCGCCGCGGACTACGCCGAGCGCCTGCGTGTGGTGGAAAAGGACGCGCTGCGCGTGACCAGCGAGGATGTAGCGGCTCCTACGGCGCTGGTGGCCAACCTGCCCTATAACGTGGCGGTGCCAGTGCTCTTGCACTTTTTGGAGACGTTTCCTTCCATCCGCCGCGTGCTCGTCATGGTGCAGCTGGAGGTGGCGCAGCGCCTCGCCGCGGAGCCCGGCAGCAAGATCTACGGCGTGCCTTCCGTGAAGGCCGGATTTTATGGCACGGTGAGCCAAGCTGGGACCATTGGCAAGAATGTCTTTTGGCCCGCGCCCAATATTGCCTCCGGCTTGGTGCGCATCGATGTCTTCGATACCCCGCCTTGGCCGGTTGACGATGCCGCGCGCGCTGCGGTCTGGCCGCTTGTCGATGCCGCCTTTGCCCAACGCCGCAAAACCCTCCGCGCCGCGCTATCGGGCCACTACGGCTCCGGCGCGGCCGCCGAGGAGGCCTTGCGCGCGGCCGGAATCGATCCGAAGCAGCGCGGGGAAAAGCTCGCTGTTGCAGACTTTGTACGATTGGCAGGACTACAGTGAGCGCACCACACGAAAGCGAGCCGATCACCTATACCGCACATGCGCACGCCAAGGTCAATGTGCACCTTGGCGTGGCGGAACCGCGGGAGGATGGCTTTCATGAGCTAGTCACGGTCTTTCAGTCCCTGAGCCTGCACGATACGGTAACGCTGACTGATTTAGGCAACCCCGAAGTGGATAAGCCCCGCGTGCAGCACCTCAATGTATCCGGTCCGCACGCGGCGGGCGTGCCCGAGGACGATACGAACCTGGCCTGGACTGCGGTAGACCGCATCATGCAGCACCTGTATGTCACCCGCGGCGGCATCAAGATTCCAGAGGTGGGCCTTGAGATTCACAAGGCGATTCCCACCGCCGGCGGCATGGCGGGCGGTTCTGCGGATGCCGCGGCGGCGCTGCGCCTTGCCGAGCGCTGCTACGGCCGTTATTACGGGATTGATTCGGTAGGAGATCACATTCTGAATGCCTTGGGCGCCGCCCTCGGCTCCGATGTGCCGTTTACCTTGCTGGGCGGCACAGCGCTTGGTACTGGGCGCGGGGAGCAGTTGACCTCCATGATGACCAGGGGCACCTATCACTGGGCGCTGATCGCTTCTGACCGTGGGCTCTCAACACCAAGTGTGTTCAGCAAACTCGATGAATTGCGTGATGCAGGGCGGGTAACCGCGCCGGCGCTCGATACGACGGAGGTTTCCCAGGCGCTTATCTCCGGCGATGCCCACCGTGTGGCGGCGCACCTACACAATGATCTACAGCCCGCCGCGCTATCCCTGCGCCCAGATCTCCGCAAGACGTTGGAGGCGGGCATGGATGCGGGCGCGCTCAACGGTATCGTCTCCGGCAGCGGTCCCACCTGCGCGTTCTTATGCGCTACCCGCAAAGATGCGGAGGAAGTCGCAGCACAGGTCAGCATAGAAATACCGGGCACCAAGGGCGTTGTAGCCCAGGGCCCGGCTGCGGGTGCGGAGGTGCTCTAGCTTGGGGCGAGTGGGGGCATCGCCAAGCACGAGCACTAGAGCGCTGGAGACTTAGAGCACGGCCATTTCGGTGGGCTCGAAGTCCAGCTCGTAGCGGTCGGTTTCCTTACCGCGCAGGAGGTCGATGACGACGAGTTCTTTCTTCTGAGCGTCCGTGATGTAGGCATAGCCATTGGCGGCCTTCAGGATTGGGCCCGGCTGCTGCCATTCCTCGTTTTCCTTCCACTGGGAAATCGCGTCGATCTGCTTGGTGATTTCGCCGGAGTCTGGGTCGATGACATTGAGCTTGCCGTCGGTGGTCAGCACCAGAGCCTCGCCCATCGGGCCGCGTGCCAGGGAGCGGAACCAGTAGGAGCCGTCCAAGTCCACCTTCTTGGCGGAGTAGTCCTCGGTATTGATCAGCGTCACGGAGGTGGGGTGCTCGGACTCGGCGTCCTTGTCGGTCTTATTATCGGCCAGGATGACGTTCGATTCCTCAGAACCCGCGGCGTTTCCGGAGCGCTGGTAGCCATCGGCACCGGCATAGCCGGAGACGTCTACCTTGTGGAACTTGGAGCCATCAAAGACTACGGGGCCGTCTTCGCAGCCAAAGAAGAGCTTTCCATTTCCAGCGGCTGCTTCGCCGTGGACGCCGGGGCACTTGGTGGTCTCATCCAAGACCTTGCCGTCCTTGTCCAGGTGCTGGATGGTGTGGCGCTCGTCCTCGGTACCCTTGGTGATGACCACGGAGCCATCCTCAAGCGGGACGGCCACGCCGTGGTGCGCCTCGCCCGTCTTGACGGTGTTGACGGGCTTGGCGTCCTTGGAGCCGATGTCCTCGGTCTTATAAATCTTGGCTACGCCATCGCCATCAGAAAATAGGGCGGTAAAACCATCGTGGTGGACTACGTGGCCAGCGTGGGGCGCCTTAATCTTGTCATCGCCCAGCTCTGGATCCGCAGTGTAGTAGTGGTTGTGGTCGCCGTGAGCCTTGGTGATGAGTCCGGTGTCGTAGGTGAGGAAGTTATCGCCCTTGGTTACCATGACGTGGCGGTCGTTGCCGGCGTCATTGAGGCGAAGGAAGGCATTCATCTCTTCTTCATCGAGGACGTCTCCAGATTTGGCATCGTAGGTGGTCAGACCATCAGCGTGGGAGAAGACGATGCGCGTGGGAAGCTGGGCTACCTCGGTCTGTCCTTCTTCTGCCTCCATGCCGTCGTGGGAGTGGCCCTCGTGATCATGATCGTGGTCATGGTCATGTTCGTGGCTTTCCGCGGTGGTGGATTCGCTGGTGTTTTGGGCGTCGGTGTCTTCTTCCGGCGCCGAGCAGGAAGCGATGGTGAGCGCTGAGGCAGAGAGGATAGTGCAGAGGGTAAGTGTGTGCTTCTTCATACACACGCAGAGTATTGCAAGTGAAATTCGGTAGCAACATGTTTGGGAATGCGGGGGTGGAGGTAGGGAGGTATTAAGATGAGTCCCTGTTATGGCAAACCTGATTAACCTCGAGCAAGTCACCAAGTCCTATGGCTTAAAAACTCTCCTTGATGGGGTATCCCTCGGCGTACAAACCGGGGACCGCATCGGCATCGTGGGCGTCAACGGCGGCGGCAAGACCACCCTGCTGGAGGTGCTCACCGGCATCGAGCCGCCAGATTCCGGCCGCGTTTCCCACACCTCGGATCTGCGCATGGCCGTGGTGACGCAGCGCTTTGATCTGCCCGAAGAGCTCACCATCGCTCAGGCGATCATTGAACCCCTCGAGCTCGAGACCTACGAATGGGCCTCCAATGCCAAGGTGCGCGATGTGCTCGGTGGACTCGGCATCGTGGACCTAGGGCTGGATACTCCCGTGAGCTCCCTGTCCGGTGGCGAGCGCCGCCGCGTGAACCTCGCGGCCGCGTTGGTGCAGGATTTAGACCTGGTGGTGCTCGATGAGCCCACGAACCACCTTGACGTGGAAGGTGTGCAGTGGCTGGCGGATCACCTGCTCAAGCGCAACCTTGCCGTCATCGTGGTCACCCACGATCGCTGGTTCCTCGATACCATTGCCACGTGGACGTGGGAGGTCCACGACGGCACGGTCGATGCATATGAGGGCGGATACAACGACTGGACGTTCGCCCGCGCCGAGCGCGCCCGCCAGGCCGATGCGATGGAGCAACGCCGCAAAAACTTAGCCCGCAAGGAATTGGCGTGGTTGCGCCGCGGGGCACCGGCGCGTACCTCGAAACCGCGCTACCGGATTGAGGCTGCGGAAGCGCTGATTTCTGATGTCCCCGAGCCGCGCAACAAGGTCGAGCTCATGTCCTTTTCCAAGCAGCGTCAGGGCCGCGTGGTCATCGAGCTAGAAGATGCCACCGTGAAGTCCCCGGATGGCCGCACCTTGGTCGATCACCTCACTTGGCGCCTGGCCCCAGGCGAGCGCATCGGCCTCGTGGGTGTTAATGGCTCCGGAAAGACCACGCTGCTGCGCACACTGGCTGGCGAATACGAGCTCGCAGCCGGAAAGCGCATCGAGGGCCAAACCGTGCGCTTAGGTTGGCTGCGCCAGGAACTCGATGACTTGGATCCGCAGCGGCGGCTTCTCGATGCCGTCGAGGATGTTGCCACCTACGTGCAGCTAGGCAAAAAGGAGCTCAGCGCCTCTCAGCTGGCCGAGCGCCTCGGCTTTTCCGCCAAGCGCCAGCGCACCCCGGTCGGTGATCTCTCCGGTGGCGAGCGCCGCCGCCTCCAGCTCACCCGCGTGCTCATGGCAGAACCCAATGTTTTACTCCTCGATGAGCCCACCAACGACCTGGATATCGATACGCTCCAGGAACTGGAATCCCTACTCGATTCGTGGCCGGGTACCCTGGTGGTCATTTCGCACGATCGCTACCTGATCGAGCGCATTGCGGATAATACGTATGCGCTCTTTGGGGATGGCAACCTGACGAACCTTCCCGGTAGCATCGACGAGTACCTGCGCAAGCGCGAAGAAATCGAGGCCGGCAAGAACACAGGGGTTATAAACCTGGGAGAAAAGAAGACGGGCGCGCCGGCGCCGAAGCCGGAAAAGAAGCTTTCTTCCCAGCAAGAGCGCGAAATCACCAAGAAGATGAACGCGCTTGAGCGGAAGATGCAGAAGCTGGAAAAATCCGCCGCGCAGATCAATGAGAAATTGGCCGCGGCGGCAGAAAAAGTCGATACCGAAGCGATGACTCGCCTCGATACGGAATTAAAGGACAATCGCAGCGCCTATGAGGATTTGGAGATGGAATGGCTGGAGTTAGGGGAGAAGCTCGAGCAGTAGAAGCTCGCATCGCCGATATTGTCCGCCACCTCGATCCGTGGGGCATTATCGGCGCCGCCATTTTGTCTACGCTGGGCCTTACTCCGTCCATTTTGCCCCGCGATTGGCCCTATCAAGGCCTGATTTCGGGCCTTGCCGCCGGGTTCGGCTATGTGGTGGGCATCGGCGTGAAGCTGGTGTGGTACCGCTTCGTCGTGAGCAAATGGGCGGATAAGTATCCCTGGCTTGCCGCCTCCGCATGGGAGCCAAAACACTACCGGCTGCTCGCGCGCATCGCCACAGGTGCGTTCATAGCTTGGCTGGTCGGTTTCGTCATTATCGCCGTGCGCTGGCAGCACGAGCTCGCGAGCGTATATTCCGTGCCCGTGCCGTCTATGTCCAGCTACCTGCTGGTAGTGCCCCTGGCGCTGGCGGTATTTACCGTCTTCCTGCTCATCCTGCGCTCCATTATCTTTCTGGTGCGCTGGTTAGCGCGGCGCTTCCCGCAGCGGTTCCGCTCCACATACCGCCGCCTCGGGGCAGTACTCATCGTTGCGGTCATCGCTATCTACACCGTTGAAAACATCATTCCCGGTGCCATCGTGAGCTTGGGCGATAGGGTATTTACCGCCCAGAACGCCGACCCCGATCCGGACACTCAGCGCCCCACCCTGAGTGAGCGCTCCGGATCGCCTACTTCCGATGTCGATTGGCACGGCGTCGGCCTGCAAGGCTCCCGGTTCCTCAGCTCCGGCGCGCATAAGGCCGAGCTAGAACAGGTGACCGGGAAACCTGCCAAAGAACCCATCCGCGCCTACGCCGGCCTAGGTAACCGCGACTCCAATGAGGGGCGGGCGCAGCTGCTTATCGATGAACTCGAGCGCACCCACGCCCAAGACCGCAAGGCCCTCCTGTTGACCATGACTACCGGCACCGGCTGGGTATCGTCCTATTCCGCGCAAGCCTTCGAACTACTCTATGGTGGGGATACCGCCATTGCCGCGGCGCAGTATTCCGCCATGCCGTCTGTATTCCACTTCCTTGGCGGCGGCGGCCAAGTAGAGCGCGCCGGGGAAGAGTTCATCAACCCCATCGTGGACTGGTGGAATTCACTGCCAGAAGATGACCGGCCCAAGCTCTACCTCTACGGCGAGTCCTTAGGCACAACCGGCATCGAGGCCGCCTTTTCCGGGGTGCGCGATATTGCCAATTCCGTCGATGGCATCTTATTGACTGGCCCGCCGCACTTTAACCAGTTGCGCTCGCAGTTTGTGGAGCGCCGTGATCCCGGGTCCACAGAAATCTCGCCGGTCTACGCCGGCGGCCTCGTGGTTCGCTTTGCCAACGACGTGGACCAGGTTCGCCGCTGGGGACGCGTTCCGGAAGAGGAGTGGGGCAGGACCCGCATGCTGTATATTCAGCATCCTTCCGATCCAGTGAGCTGGTGGTCGCCCGAATTGGCCTTCAAAGAGCCGGATTGGATGAAAGAAGATACCCCCTATTCCCGTGAACGCGTGATGCAGTGGATGCCTATTATTACCTACCTGCAAGTTGCCGCGGATCTACCCGGAGCCAAGGATGTTCCCGATGGTGTGGGCCATAATTACGGGAACTCTGTCCTCGATGGCTTTGCGGCCATCGCCGGGCCCGATGTTGCCCGCTCCATTGATTCGGAGGAGCTGCAGCGGCAATTCGATGAACTCGATGTAGGTATTTATTAGGCCTCCTGGAGGCTTCTTCACTACCGCGAGGTAGCCGAGAACTCACCGAGCGCCGTTTCTATAACAAAGCCATATCGAAGTGCGGTGGAACCGGCGATATGCTTTCGCCCTCTGAAAAGTTATGACAGGCTGAAAATTATGAAGCCGATTCGAAGCGCCACCGCAGCAGTCCTGACCACCGTACTCGCCCTGTCCGGCACCACGGCAGTGGCTTCTGCGGAGCTTAACGCGGCCCCGCAGGTTCAGCAGGTGTCTACCTTTGCTGAAAAATACAACGTTACTTTGCCCAGCTTTCTAAAGGCCGCACCCGAAGCTGAACCGGAAGTAGCAGCGGAAGAAGCGCCTACGGCTGAAGCCGCACCGGAGCCTGAAGCCTTCGAAGCCCCGCAGGTTGCCGCTGACTTGCAGGTAGCCACCGCTGATCACCTAGCCCAGGCTGGCCACCACCCGGATGAGACCGCAAGCGCTATCGCGCAGGAATGGGCAAACCAGGGTGCAAACGGTGAGCTAAAGTACTACGGCGATGTGGCAAGCGGCGTGACCCACACTGAAGAAGGGCAGGGCAATGTTTACCGTCTGTCCGAAGAGCAAGCCCAGGAGCGCCTCAACTGGTTTAACCGGGGCCTCGAGGTAACCCCCGGACCTGAGTACGGTTATGGCGTCGCCACCGCCTTTGACGGCGAGTTCATCTACATCGCGGAGTACTTCCTCAACTAGTTCTTAGCTTCCGCGGAACCTGCCCCCGATTCTTCCGAGGTCCGCGTGCATGGCAGAACAGCCATGACGTAGTGGACACATCATTGGTAGAATCGGGGGCATGATTTTGATTAACGTACAGTTCCACGTAAAGCCTGAATACGCCGATACCTTCCTTGATGAGATCAACTGGTACACCGAGGCTTGCAACGCCGAGCCTGGCTGCATCGACTTCAAGTGGTACCGCGATCCGGAAGACTCTCAGCGCTTCCTGCTGCTCGAGTCCTACGCAGATGGCAAGGACGTAGAGCACGTTCAGGGCGAGCACTTCAAGCGCGCCTGCGACGAATTCCCTAAGTACCTCGTAGAGACCCCAGACATCATCAACGTCCACATCGATGGACGCACCGGGTGGGACAAGATGGGCGAGTTCGCCGTCGATTAATTACGCTGCCTTATACTAAAGACCGCACTCATGTGAACCATAGGTGCGGTCTTCATTTATGCGTTCACCTGCGAGTCGGAGCTTATAACCCCGCCCTTCGCGGTCACGGGCGGGGAACCCGCCCGGTGAGATCGAACCACCCCGCGAGCGCGAAGGGGCGGGCGAGGGTGGGGCCAAGGTAGGAAGCCGACGCACATGCGCTAACTGCCTACCGCCGCGCTCTCCGTTAAGCCTGGCATTGTGAGGACACGCTCTTGTCGTATTTGGAATATTGCTTCAGAGCGTCATAGAAGGCGTCGGAATAGCCGGTGGCGCCTTCGGGAAGCGGGTGGACGCCATCGGAGTAGAGCATGTCCGGATTATTTTCGGCGTAGCCACACCAGTCAGCGATATAGGCATTGTCGTATTCCTTGGCGGCGTCGATGACGTCCTGCTGGGACTGCGCCATCCACTCGCGGTCACCGTAGGGAACCACCATTACCACGGTATGGTCTTTGCCGATGATGTCCATGGCCTGGCTGATTTGATTTGGCTGGGCGGCGCCGTTGGTACCGAATCCCAAGAATACGGTATCGCGCAACGTACCGGCATCCTTCATTTGCTGAAGGATTTGGATACCCACCGTGTAGTGGCGGGATTCCTGGGCGTCGATATAAATGCCAGGGAACCGTTGGCTGAGGGCATCACTAGCCGCCAGCATCACCGAATCACCGATCGCGGTAATGTCCGTTCCCTTCGGGATGGGGCGGGTCTTGGCGTCGTCCTTTTCCTTCGCCCCGTCTTTATCGTCTTCAGTCGATGCTGTCGATGGCGCGGATGCCTCCGGTGGAGGTGGGTTATTGCTTTCGTTTTGCTGCTGGAGCTGGTCGAGCTGCTGCTCCAACTCGGTCTTGTCGCTGGAATTGACCACGCCGTAGACAACACCAACCAGAGAGGCGACAACCAAGAATGGGACCACTGGCCACATGGCCTTGCCAAAACCATCCTTGAGTTCGCTGAAGCTCGGGCGCGAGGCCCAGTAGTTCTTCCACGTCTTCTTGTATCCGCCGCGGCGGAAAGGATTCTCGATGAACTGATAAGAGATCTCCGAAAGGATCAGGGAGATGGGGACGGCGACAAGACCCAGAATCCAAGTATTCTCAGAGTTCTGATTGCCGTGGAATAGCGCCTGCAAAATCATGATGACCGGCCAGTGCCAGAGGTACAGCGAGAAGGAACGCTGACCGAACCATCGCATGACTTTGGTCCTAAATAGCGGCGTCATCGGGCCGTACTCGTGAATGACACCCCACACCATGAGGGCACCAAGGATGCTGGTGAGGAAGAGTCCGCCGCGGTAGGTAAATTCGGCATCGTCAGGCATGAGGAATAGTTGCGCAACGTAGCCGATAAGTGCCAAGAAGCCAATGATGCCGGCGGCGCGGGTTTCTACCCTGCCGGTGGTGGCCCAGGAATCCGCGTTGGGATCGGACTTCGTAGAGGTCATCAACAAGGAGAGGACTGCACCGGTCAACAGGCCGAAAGCGTGGGTATCCGTGCCGTAGTACACGCGGGTGGGATCTTCGCCTGGGGTGAAGATAAACCACATGGCCGCGAAGGAGGCAAGCCCCAGCACGCTCGCGACCACGACTGGAAGGCGGCGCGGCTGGCGCGATGAGATGCGGAAAAAACCCAGCATGAGCAGCGGCCAAATGAGGTAGAACTGCTCTTCTACGGCGAGTGACCAGTAGTGGGCGAATACCTGTATCTCGTTATCAGCAAAATAGGATTGCGAGGTGGCAATCTGTGTCCAGTTATTGACAAAGAACAGAGTGCCGAAGAATTGCTGACGCAGGCCGACGGCCAAATCTCCGCCAATCCACGCAACGATTGCCGTACAGAAAACGAGCACGGCGACGGCGGCCGGCAGGATGCGCCTAAAGCGTCGGGCCCAAAAGTCCTTCAGGCTAATCGTCCCGGACGTGCGGTATTCGCGCACGAGGAGCGATGTAATAAGGAAGCCGGAGAGGACGAAGAACATGTCCACGCCCAAGTAGCCGCCGGGTAGGGCGCCACCGAAAAAGTGGTATAAGACCACAGCGACAACGGCTAGGCCGCGCAGGCCATCAAGGCCCTTGACTTGGCGTAGCCGCGCGTGCCGCTTCTTGCGCACGTTTTTATCCTCTGGCGGTATTGCGAGTACTTCAGAGTCGTTTTGTTGATTCTGCAAGGAATATTTCGATTTATTGGCGCCCTGCTTGCCCTGCGAAGATGACTTCTCTGCAGAGTGATCGGTTGCAGGCTGTTGTTCTCGCGCGTTCTCTTCGGCAGGAATGCGCTGAGGCTGAGCGGCCCTCGTGGGTGCGGTCTTTTCTCTACCCGGGTTCCCAGTCTTCTGTTCTTGCGCAGAGGCAGGCTCCTGGACAGAGGCGGGCCCTTGGGCAGCGGCAGATTCTTGTGCGGTTTGGCGTTGCTCTGGTCGCTTGCGACTAGATGCGCGCTGTTCAGGCTTGTGCTGTTTGGGCTTAGCTTGCTCAGGCGTGTGTTGCTTGGGCTTTTGGGCGGGCCAAGACTGCTGGGTGGGAAATTCAGGGGTTCCCTGTGCGGCGTTCGCCGAATCATCGGCAGGCTTTGCAGGGCCAGAAGGCTTAGCCGTACCCGAAGGCCGAGCGGCGTCGGAAGACCGAGTAGCACCGGAAGACTGGGATGCGCTAGCGGAGTTTTTAGGGCGGGAAGTACTAGGACTGCTGGACGTACCGGCGGGGCTCGCTGGGAATTCCTTCGTCTCGGCCGCGGGTTGCTGCGGTTTCTTAGATCCTTTGGCCGTGGCTGGCTTTATCGGTTGGCGCTTTTTCGCTTCGGCTTTTTTCTGCGCGGAACCGTTCTGTTTGTTTTGGGTAGTGCTCTTAGTCGGAGCGGATTTGGCAGCCTTCGCATTTTGAGCGCGGGTAGCCTGCTTTTGTTGCGGCGTGGGCGTACCTATCTGGCGCGACTGGCGCGCGAGACCACGGTCGATGTCCGTGGGCTTTGTTTGTGCAGCTTTCTTACTGTCCTGTTTGCCTTTGGACTGTGGTGTTGACTTGCTGTTTTGCCCACTCGAGCTGGGAGCCTGTTGTTGCTCCCGCGCGCCTTTATCAGTGTGGCTTTCCGCATTCGGTTCGGCGGGTGCGGTGGATTTAGGCGTGGAAGCCTCAGTGGAGGAATCACCTGTAGGCCCATCTTTTTGCCGCGTCGGCGGCGGCGTGGCCTCATTACGCTCGGAATCTTTCTTCCCCAGCAGCGAGCGCAGAAAACGATTCACATGAACTCCCATTGCACTACGAAAATGTACTAATCGGCCAATTTTAGACCGCGAGCAGTGCCATTACTCAAAGTAGAGAGCACGGCGTGGCGCGGGAAATTGGCAAAATTTAACGGATAGATGGTGAAAGAAAAGAGTCTAGTCCTGTTCGCTGGCAAAAAGCTGATTAAGCACTGTCAGCACCCCATACTCGGTATTGGGCGGCGCGATGGTATCTGCGATGGCCTTGAGTTTAGGGTGCGCATTGTCCATCGCAATGGCGGTTCCAGCGGCCTGGAGTAGTTCGAAATCGTTGAGGAAGTCTCCAAACGCCGCGGTGCGGGATTGGGGGATACCTAGCAGCGACGCCATGGTTTCTAGCGCCACGCCCTTATTGACCCCGGCCGCCATCACATCGAGCCACACCGCCCCAGATACCGCAATATTGTGTTCGGGCACAGCCTCGCGCAGCGGATCGTGGAGGTGTTTCTCGCTACCATCGGCACAGAAGGCCGCGATTTTGATAATTTCTTCATCGAGCGGATCGTGCAAGTCATCCACCCAGATGATGGATTTATAGTATTTAGAGATCTCGGCGGAGGCTTGCTTGTCGATGCCCCTTTCCACAAACGCCGTAGCCGGCGTGCACAGCACCACGGTGTGGGGTTGGGCTACCGCGTTGAGCGCGGTTACCGCAGCGTGGACGGCCGATGACGGCAGGGGCGTGGTGCTCAGCAGCTCGTTATTGTGCACAACCACGGAGCCATTTTCTGCAATAAAGGTCTCTTCATGGGGAAACATCTCTTGCAGGGTGGCGAGCTGGCGCCCCGATGCCGGAACGAGGGTGATGCCAAGCTCGGTTGCGCGCTCGCTGGTCGCCGCGAATCCTGGCGGCAAGTCGCCGTTTCCATCGAGTAGGGTGCCGTCCATGTCTAGGGCGATAAGCTGTGGAAGCAAGATTAAGACCTATCTGTGAAGTCGCAAACGGTAGCTAGGTACATGAGTTGTGTGTCACAATAGAGGATATGACTAATGATGCACCTATCGTGTCCTCAATCCGCAACCATACCGGAGTCATTGAGCTCAACCGCCCAAAGGCTCTCAACTCCCTGAGCCCAGAAATGATCGATCTCATCGCCGCTGCCTTGGATAAGTGGCGCGCCGATGACGAGGTAGAGCAGGTCCTTTTGACCTCTACCAACCCCAAGGCCTATTGCGCGGGCGGCGATGTCCGCCTGGCCCGCGATGGCATCGTCGACGGCAACTACGACGAGGTGGATGACTTCTTTGCCTCGGAATACACCCTCAACGGGGATATTGCGGAATACCCCAAGCCGGTCATCGCGCTGGTCGATGGCATCGCTATGGGCGGCGGGCTGGGTGTGTCCGCGCACGGCTCGCACTGCGTGGTCACGGATAAGACCTTCGCCTCCATGCCGGAGATGAATATCGGCTACGTCACGGATGTGGGCATGGCCTATGCCTCCCAAAATGCCGTGGGCACGCGCGGCAAGGCTTCGCCAGAGCTCGCGAAGTTCTGGGGCATTACCGGCTACCGCATGTACGCCGCAGACCTCGTATGGAGCGGGCTGGCCACGGACTACGTCAAAGACGGCGATGCCTTTGCCAACGACGTCATTGACAAAGGTATTGATGCCGCGCTGGAACAGCACTCCGTGCAGCCGGAAGACGAGGCCCCACTTGCGGAGCTCATCGGGGGAATCGAGGCTAGCTTCCGCCACGATTCCTGGCAAGACATCACCGCGGCCGCAGAGGAATACCCGGAACTAAAGGAGCTGGTAGAAAAGCTCACCGCGCAGGCCTGCCCAACCTCCATCGTGGCCGCGCTGGAGCTCTACCGGGCAGAGGCGCAGTGCTCGAGCATTCGCGATGCCCTCGAGCTGGAAAAGAAACTCGGCGCTTATATGTATCGCCGCGATGACTTTTCCGATGGCGTGCGCGCGGTATTGGTGGATAAATCCAATGACGCGGCATTTAACCCCGCAAGCGTCGCGGAGGTGGATGTAGACGCTATCCGTGACGTATTAGCTAAAGGCTAATCCCGCGGAAAGAGGCGTAGGCCGATCGGGCCTGCGCCTCATTGATCTCTCGGGGTGGGGTAGCCGCCAGCGTGGCCTCCGTGGCCGCGGAGGTAGGTTGCGGTAAATGCAGGGCTTCGGAATCGAGGAGGACGAGGCCGACGCGGCCATCGGCAAGCGTGGTGCCCACCAACGTCCACATGCCCAGGATGGGCAGGGCTAGTTGCGGTACCTGCCGGGCGCGCGCGTAGTCCAAGGGCAGCGCGGGCCTGATCAAGGCTGGGACTTGGTGATCGATGCCGAAGCGGTACAGGTTCGCGGCGGCCTGCGCGGCCGCGGTGTCCTTGACCGCGGGATCGGCCCACGCCCACAGGAATTGTTCCTCCGAAATGGTGGCGATAAGTACCGCCATGGCCTCGGATTTCCCGCCAGAATAGCGGATTTCCGCCGTAGCCTCGTCCGCATTGAGGTGCACCGTGGACTCGGGGAAATTGCCCTGGAAGTACATCTGGTGCTCCATACCGTAATAAAAGGCATCCTCGATGATGCGGGTATCCTTCATGCCCGGCTCGATGGCCGTGATCTGCGGCGCGCCTAGTGCGCTAGAAAAATGCAGCGTCGTTCCATCGGAGAAATGCTCGGCGGTCTCCGTAGCAGCATCCGCGGCAGATTCCGCGAGCGTAATGCCCAAGTGGTGGGCGAGTTCGTGCACCGCGCGCTGCTCATCGATGTCCGGCGAACTGCGGCGAAGCCCCGCGGCAATGCTGGTGGGAAAGTCGAGGCGAGGGTGAAAATCCACGGCAATGATCGCCTCATGATCGCCTTGCCACGCACGCAGCACCGGGGCATTGCCGGCCAGGAGGCGGGCGAGGGGGATAAACTTCGCCGGGTCATCCCCGCCCTGTGGCAGGTCAGCCTCTGCCTGCATCGCCCACCGCCAGGTAGGCGAGCCGGCGCAATCGATGACGGCGATGCGCGTGCCCCGGAAGTCTTTGACGCCGGAGGGCGAGCTGCAGCGGATCTCCACGGACTGATTGTGGTTGAGGTGCCCCTCGGAATCCGTTGAGGGGGTGAGGAAATTAAATTCCACATCGGTGGTATCGCCCAGGCGGGCCCGGAAGGCGGCATCAAGGCCCGCCTGAATAAAGCAGGCGTCACGGGTGGCCTGGGCAAGCGAATTTGAAGTATCCATAATTACCTACGAGGATACTGAAACCTCATACGAGCTCGCGCAGGGTGGCAAAGGCGTGGTGGACCAGCTCGTCGCGTTCCCGTTTGCTGGGTGTCTTGCCCTTTTCGCAGCGCCTTTTCAGCTCTTGTTGGCAGGCATTGCCGGTGCTGCCACACGCGTTCAAGATGATGGTGAGCTCAAAGGCCGAATATTCGGGGTAGCGATCTTGAAAGGCAACGATGACACGGTGTGTCACGCTATCGAATTTCTTCTTTTCCTCGGCGGTGTGGCTGAGGTTTTCCATCGCCTCGCCGATCTTGAACAGGCTGTGCAGCGAGCGCAGCTCCATGTATTCATTGTCCAGGGCATCAATGAGCGTTAATTCCAAGACCGAAGAGATGGGCTCGCCGGGAAATGCGGTGGGAATATCTTCTGCGAATGCCTCGAGGACATCCGCGGTGTAGTGCAAGAGAGAATCCGCCACGGAAGAAAAATAATTGTGGAACGTGCGCGGGGAGACCCCGACGGCGCTGGTGATACCTGAAACCGTGACTGCCTCAGCGCCGCCGTCCAAGGCGAGGCGGGCCGCGGCATCAGACATGGCTTGGCGCGTTGCTCGCTTCTTGGATTCGCGCAAACTAGTCACGATGAACCTTTCTTACCTTGTCGTGCTGAAAACGCATGAGTGTCTCGCGCTCCTTGTGCAGGGCCTCGCCCTCGATATCCATATTAGGCACGATATTATTCAACCACTTAGGGAACCACCACGCCTTGTCTCCCAAGAGGAACATGGTGGCGGGGATGACCATCATGCGGATAACGAAGGCATCGATAAGCACGCCCATTGCCAGGGCAAAGCCCATGGTCTTGATGAATGGCTCGTCCATCAAGATGAAGGCTGCGAAGACCGAGATCATGATGAGCGCTGCGGCCGTCACCACGCGCGCGCCGTGCTTAAAGCCATTCGAGGTCGCGTTGGCGGCGGTCTTGCCGCTGACGTAGCCCTCGCGCATGCGGGTGACCAGGAAGACCTGGTAGTCCATGGCCAGGCCAAAGGTCAGGCCGATGAGCATGATGGGCAGGACGGATAGCAGCGGCTGCGGGTCGTTGACGAGGCCGAACATGCCCTCTTGCCAGATGCCAACGGTGATGCCGAAGGTGGCGGCTACGGAAAGCCCGTAGCCCGCGGCCGCAATGAGTGGAACCCAAATGGAGCGGAATACCAGCATCAAGACAATGAAGGCAAGGCCCAAGACGATGGCAACATACGGCACGAGCACGCTACTCAGGCGCTCAGAAATATCGTCAAAGATCGGGGTGATGCCGGTAATGCCGTAGGAGCCGCCGTCCTTAGAAAACTCGCCCTGGTACTCGCGCAGGCGCTCCAAGGTTTCGGTGGTTTTCTCATCGGTTGCGCCGGTGGTCGGCGTGATCATGATCTGGGCGGCATCGCCATTGTCCGTGGTTTGGATGATTTGGGCGTTTTCCACGCCTTCGGTGTCGTTGAACTTGTGGAGCAGATCCTGGAAGGCCGGCATGCGGTCTTGTTCGGAGACGTCTTCCACATTGACAAAGGCGATCATCGGGGCATTGCGGCCTGGACCAAAGGCCTCCTCGGACATCTCGTAGGCCTCGCGCTGTGGGGTGCCAGGTTTGGCGGAGCCATCGGTGGGCATGGCCAGGCGCATATTCGCAAACGGGATGGCCAGGATGGCAAGCACGATAACGCCTACGCCTAGGTGCAGCCACGGGTGAGCGCGCACGCGGCGGACCCAGCGCAGCCCCATGGTTGGCTTCTCGTCTTCGGGGTCTGGAACCTTGGGGCCGGGCACGCGCCCGGCGAAGATCTTGGTGCCCAGCAAGCCCAGCACGGCGGGGATAAAGGTATTGGCCACTAGCACGGCGATGACCACGGTGCCCGCAGCGGCGATAGCCATGGTGGATAGGAACGGGATGCCGATAATGGTCAGGGCTGCTAGGGCGATGACCACGGTGGTACCGGCAAAGACGACGGAGCCGCCGGCGGTGCCCAGCGCCATGCCCATGGCGTGGGCGCGGGTTCCCTTATCCATCTTCTTCAGCTCCTTGGCCAGTTCCTTGGGCGTCAAGTTATTCAGGCCGGAGGAGGTGATGAGCTCATTTCGGAAGCGGTTGACAATGAATAGGGCATAGTCGATGCCCACGGCCAGGCCGATCATGGAGGCCAGCGTCGGGGTCATATCGGAGACGGTATCGGTAAAGACGGTGGCCAGCTGCACGCCGAAGATGCCGATCCCCACGCCGATAACCGCGGAAATCAGCGGCATGCCGGCCGCGATGAAGGAGCCGAAGGTCACCAGCAGCACGATGGCGGCAACCACCATGCCGATGAGCTCGGCGCTGCCGTTCATGCCGGCCTCGGCCATCGCGAAAGCATTGCCCTGGTACTTAACGGAAAGGCCGTCGCCGTCATGCTCGTGCAGGACATCCGTTACCGCAGCCATATCGTCATCATTGATGTCCATGACGTCTTTGGCATCGAAGGCGATGGTGACGGTGCCGGTGGTCTTATCCTCGCTCAGCGGGGACAGCTGCTGCAGGTTCTTCGCAACCTGTTCTTCGGGCATGCCCTGGGCCCGCATCTGCTCGCCCATCTGCTTTTCCATGCCGGCAGCGGCGAGCACCGGGCTGACCAGCTCATCCTCGTTCTTCAGTGCACCGGTGTCTTTGAGGTCTTGGAGCAGCTTGTCGATGTCCCCGGCAACGGCATCATCGCTCAGCTCCTTGCCCTCAGGTGCCTGGATGACCACGGTGCCCTCTGGGGCGCTCATAGCATCGGTGTCTTGATCGAAGTGCTCCATCATCTCTTCTTGAGTGGTGGTGGAGTCCATCTCCGGCATGGCGAAGTTGGGATTCGGGGTCTTGGCAAAGCCGGCGGTGAGGCCAACCATCGCTACCAAGACGATGAGCCAGAAGGCAAGGAAGGGCCATACCGTGCGGTATGACCAGCTTCCCAGTCGGTAGAGGAATCTGGACATGGGCGATCTCCTTTACGAGTGAGAGAGTGGACGCTGCTTCTGAAACCTTGCATAGTTTATGCAATCTTGCGGAAATGGTGCAAAGTAAGGTGCAGGTAGGCATAGTAGCTCTTTAGAGTGACCTATAACCCACGCGCGGCCAGGGAGCACAGGGTGGCGCGAAGGATAGGTAGACTATCGCGCATGATTCACGCGGTAAGTTTCGCCCTCTTGGATTCGGTCAATGCCTTGCTCATTGGCATCCTCGTGGCCATCGGCATCATGCTCCCGCGCGGGAAGTACCGCTGGATCGCAGGCCTGGTCATCCTGGGCGATTGGTTGGGAGTTCTTACCGCCGCTGCCGTGGTCATTTTCGTCCTGTTGGGCGTGCGCGAGCAGATCGCGGCCATCTTGGAGTCACCGATTGCCGGCGGCATCCTCATCATCGTCGGTATCGCCCTGGCCTTCGCCGCCTGGCATTCCCAAGGAAAACCCAATGCCTTGATCGGGCGCATGCTGCAGCCGCTGCGCACGCCCTCTTTCGTCACCGTGCTTATCGGGTTTGTGATGGGCGTAGTTCAATCGCTGACCTCCGTGCCGTTTTATTTCGGCCTCATGTTCTTGGCCACCGAGGATCTGTCGCTCGCCGCCCAATACGGCGGCCTGCTGTGGTACGCCACCCTGGCGCTTTCCCTGCCGGTGGTGTGCGGACTCTTCATTGCCGTGGTGCGCGCCCACCCAGACTCAGCTGCGGGCCGAGTCTTTGCGGCGGCGCGCGAAAACAGCACGCGGGTCGCGCTCATCAGCGGCTATGTCGTCGCCGCCTTCCTCATCATCATGGGTGTCGTGAACCTATAAGGATGCGCTAGTCAAAGTAAACATCATCCAGCGTCAGTTCGGTGCCGGATTGCTGCTTAGCTATGTCCACGTAGCGCGCGGCGTGCGGGATAAACGCCGCGGATTGCTCGGCGGAAAGCTCGCGGCGCACGGTGGCCGGGACACCGGCGGCCAAGGAACGCGCCGGGATATCTGCGCCCTCGCGCACCAGCGCGCCGGCGGCGATGAGCGAACCGGGCCCAATGGTGGAGCGAGACAGCAGGGTAGCGGACATGCCCACCAGGCTGCCAGCGCCCACATGGGTGCCGTGGAGCATGGCCATGTGGCCTACCGTGACATCGTCTTCAAGGACGCACGGCGCGTCCCGCTCCACGTGGACAACGCTATTGTCTTGAATATTGCACCGGCTGCCAATACGGATGGGGCCGACATCACCGCGCAGCACGCAGCCATAAAACACGGAAGAATCCGGGCCGATTTCCACGTCACCAATGATGGTGGCATTTGGTGCGATCCAGGCGCTGCGGTGGATGCGCGGGCGCTTGCCTTGAAAGGAATAGATGGGCATTATTCCACCACCACCGCGAGGCTGGGGGATAGCTCGTACTCGCTGGAAGCGGGGGCATCGGCAAGCGGAGCACCCGCAAGCTCGGCCTGGGAAAGCGCGCTCGCCAGCGTTGGCGTGATGGGGATGATCCAGCCGTGCTTGGGGTCTTTGACCGGCAACACATCCTTCTTCACGGCGGGAAAATGCGCCGTGGTGGTGGGGGAGATGAGGGTCGCGGACTCGCGCGAGGCGGCGAGCTCAGCAAGTGCCCGCGCGCCCTGCTGGCCGGTGATAATGATGATGAGCTGGCCGGCGGTCCTAATATCCAGCCGGTCCACCTGCACGGTGGTCGCCGCAGAATCGGGCCGCGCCAACTGCGGCGCCCCGTTCCCGGTGAGCTTGGCAAGAGCGTCCAATAATCCCATAGCCATTAAGTCTAGCCGCGCAGCCAGGCGGCGGGGTTGACCGCCGTAACATCGCCGCGCGTATTATGGGAGACCATGATTGATGCCAGCAACACCGCCCTTGTGATCGAAGGCGGCGGAATGCGCAATTCCTATACCGCCGCCTGCATAGTCAAACTCATCCATGAAAACGTCACCTTTGGATGGGTAGGCGGGGTATCTGCTGGCGCCTCCCACACGGTCAATTACCTCTCGCACGATGCCAAGCGCGCGGAGGAATCCTTCACGGATTTTGTCAATAACCCCAGCTTCGGTGGCGTGGGATCGCTGGTGCGCGGCAATGGCTATTTCAATGCGGAATATATCTATGAGCGCTCCGCGGATAAGGATATGCCCTTTGACTGGGACGCCTACCGCAAGCACCCAGCGGATATGGTGCTCGCTGCCGCGCGGGCCGATACCGGCGAATCCGTGTATTGGACCCGCGAGGATGTGAAGGAACCAGAAGACTTGTACGTGCGGGTGCGTGCCTCGTCCACGCTGCCGCTGCTTATGCCGATCCGCATCATCGATGGCTCGCCCTATGTGGATGGCGCCTTGGGCTCGTCCGGCGGCATTACCATCGAGCAGGCTGAAGAAGCCGGCTACGAGAAATTCCTCTTCATCGGCTCCAAGCCGCGCGGGTATGTCCGCCCCGAGGTGGCGCGCCCGACGATCACCCGCCGCATCTTCCGCAAGTACCCCGCTATTGCCGATGCCCTCATTGGCCGCCCACCCATTTATAACGCGGCCAAGGACCGGCTCCTCGAGCTAGAGCGCCAAGGAAAGGCGCAGCTGTTTTTCCCAGAAGACATGCAGGTGACCTCCACCGAGCGCAACGTGGATAAGCTGCGTGCGAATTACCAGGCAGGCAAGGCACAAACCCATGCCGAGTGGCCAAAGTGGAAAGAATTCCTGCTGGACTAGCTCACCTCTAGTCGGTGGTGTGAGATCGCCCTCCTGATTCTTGACAGCATTAGGGGGAATAATCGCGTGCGCTGCACTAATGGCGGTATTCGGTGCAAGGCGCCAAGCCTTCTCAGCTAGCTAAATCGCGCCAAGCTCCTAAGATTGCACAGCGTGTTAGCGATTTTTGATGGACATATTTGGCTGAGCATTTTCTTCATGATCGTGCTCGGCACGCTATTTGGCATGATTCCCTTTGGCCCGCTGCGCTTCGGTGCGGCGGGTACCCTTTTTGTTGGCTTAGCCTTCGGATCCTTTATTGATCTAGATGACAATATCCTCAGCTCCTTGCAGGAGCTGGGCTTGGGCCTCTTTATCTATATGCAAGGGCTCTCTGCCGGCGAGGCTTTCTTCAAGGGCTTTTCTACCCAGCTAAAGCACATGTTGCTCGCCACGGTGGCGGTAATCGCCGCGGCGGCCGCGGCGCTGGGCATCGGCAGCCTCATGGGGCTATCGCCGCTGGCGGTGACCGGCGTATTTTCCGGTGCGACGACGTCCACGGCGTCCCTAGCCGTGGCCCAGCAGCAATCCGGCGAGGAGCTGCCCGCAGTGGGATACTCCTTGGCCTATCCGGTTGGCGTCGCCGTGGCCATCCTCCTCGTGGCATTCGTCCTGCGGCATAGCTGGCCAGCGCAGAAGGACCAAGATCATTCGGCGGAAAAGATTTTCCGCTCGCGGACGATTAAGGTCACCCGCGATATTTCCTATGCCGAGCTGCGCGAGAAATTCGCAGATCATTTCGTCATCGCCATCATCCGCCGCGGCCGCGATATCGACGTGCCGGGCGATAACCCGGAGTTGCACTGCGGCGATGTCCTGCGCATTTTGGTGACCAAGGCAAAGGCCAAGGAGCTTACCGATGCCCTGGGAAAGCGCCAGCCCCAAACCCCGTTTGTGGATAAGCGCCTGGTCAATGAGACCGTGGCCATTTCCAACGAGGACATCGAGGGCCGCAAGGTCAAGGAGCTCAACCTCTTTTCGCGCTACGGCGCGCGTATCGTGCGGGTGCGCCGCGGCGATGAGGAATTCCTTGCCACCAATGAAACCCACCTTGAATCCGGCGATGACCTTGAGATCGTGGTCAAACACGACCGCTTGGGCGATGTCCGCGATTACTTCGGCGATTCCGTGACCGCATACTCGCAGCTTAACTGGGTAGCACTCGGCGGTGGGCTGACCATCGGCTACCTCATTTCCCTCATCGTCGTCCCGCTGCCCGGTGGCGCGTCCTTCGAGCTCGGGTTCGCGCTGGGCCCACTCATCACCGGCCTAGTCCTCGGCGCCCTGCACCGCACCAGCCGCATTCCGTGGCAGATTCCCTCCCCGATCAATACGGCATTCCAGCAGTGGGGCCTTGCCATCTTCTTAGCCTCGGTGGGCCTGTCCTCCGGCGAGGCCTTTGTGTCCACCGCTTTCTCTTGGATGGGGCTGAAATCCATGGTGCTGGCCGCGATCATCGCCGTAATCATCATCGGGATTTTCGCGGTGGCCAGCCGCTTTATGGGGCAATCCGAAACCCGCACCTCCGGCGGAATTTCCGGCCTCTTTGGCCAGCCCGCGGTGGTCAATTACGCCACGGGAGCCAGCTCGGATTCGCGCATCCTCACCGGCTATACCTCTACCATCGTGGTGGCGCAGTTCATGAAGATCGTGGTCATCCCCGTCATGCTGCTCTGACGGGCGGCCGCGGTATTAATCCGCGACCAAGGTCTCCATGGTGAGCTCGGGGTGTTCCTTTTCAATGAAGGCGAGCTTCCACTTATCGCCAAATAGAGCGATGAGCTCGCCGTCCTGGCGGGTGAAGATCTCCACGCCGCGCTGGCGGCCGAGTTCCGGTGCGGATTCGGCATCGGTGCGCCGCGCCACGGAGTAGGGGATGGGCTCGGTGACGGTTTCGACGTTGTACTCGAATTCCATGCGGGCCTGCATGACCTCGAACTGCATGGGGCCGACCGCTGCCATGACCGGGGAGGCATCACCGCGCGCATCGTTGCGCAGGACCTGCACCACGCCCTCGGCAGAGAGCTGATCCAAGCCCTTGCGGAAGGCCTTGTACTTGCCCAGCGATTTCGCGCGCAGGATGCGGAAGGCTTCCGGGGCGAATTGAGGCATGGGCTTGAACTGCACCTTTTTGCCGGAATAGATGGTGTCACCGGGAGCTAGCGCGCCCGCGTTGACGAGGCCCACGATATCGCCCGGGTAAGCGGTATCCACGGTATCGCGGGTGCGGCCAAAGACCGTCAGCGCATACTTGGTGGAAAAACTGCGGCCGGATTGGGCGTGGTTGACCTGCATGCCACGCTCGAATTCGCCGGAGACCACGCGCATAAACGCCAAGTTATCGCGGTGCTTTTGGTCCATGCCCGCCTGCACTTTGAATACGACGCCGGAGAAGTCATCGGCTACCTCGCGGACCTCATCGATGGCGCTGGTGGCGGCCTCCACGGCCTTGGGATCCGACTCGCGAGAATGCGGTGCCGGGGCGATGGCACACAAGGTATCCAGGATCTGGTGGACACCGAAGTTCAGCATTGCCGAGGCGAAGATGAGCGGGGAGGTCACGCACTGCTCAAAGAGTTCTTGATCGTGCAGGGCGCCATCGGCGGCAAGCAGCTCGGCTTCCTCTACCGCGGTTTCCCACACGTCCTCTTCCTTTTCTTCTGCGGCCGCAGGATCGTAGTGCTCTTCCGGCGCAATGGTGGAACCACCGGCGGTGCGGATGAAGTGGATGTAGTTATCGGCCTCGCCGTCATCATTGATATGGGCCAGGCCGCGGAAATCGCCTGCGATGCCCACCGGCCAGTACAGCGGGGTGGGCTGCAGCTGGATTTCGTTCACGATTTCATCAACGAGTTCGAGCGGCTCGCGGCCCACGCGGTCCCACTTGTTGATCACCGTGACGATGGGCAGCCCGCGCGCCTTACAAACGCGGAAGAGCTTGAGGGTTTGTGGCTCGAGGCCCTTGGCGGCATCGATAAGCATCACTGCGGCATCCACCGCGGTGAGCACGCGGTAGGTATCCTCCGAAAAGTCCGCGTGACCTGGGGTATCAACCAGGTTGATCATATAAGGCTCGCCCTCGTGTCCCTCCGGGGCGTATTCAAACTGCAGCGCGGACGAGGCGACGGAGATACCGCGGTTTTTCTCCATGTCCATCCAGTCAGACACGGTGGACTTGCGGTTGCCCTTGCCGTGTACCGCGCCGGCCTCATTAATCACGTGCGCATGCAGCGCCAGCGCCTCCGTCAGCGTGGACTTACCGGCATCCGGGTGGGCGATAACGGCGAACGTGCGGCGGCGCGAGGCCTCAAAAGCGACAGAACTCATGCGCCATAGTCTAATGCTTGAGCGTTACCACTCCACATTGAGGCGGCGGCCCAGATCCTCAAAGACGCGGTGGGCCACGGAGGTGTTCTTCGCAATCGGGCGCTGCAGGCCCAGCGAACGCCTATTATTGTAATATTCCCCGGACTGGAAATGGATGCCCTCGGTGCCGGTGAGGAAGTAAGCCAAGTTCTCGCCGCCGGCCTCTGCGGTGCCAAAGGCTTTGCCGATGACCCCGGAGTACACCTTGCCCGTAAGCCCCTTGGAGGACTTGCCAAACTCGGTGGCTAAAACGCCCGGGTGAAAGGACACCGCATTGATGCCGTGGGCATCGATAAAGCGGGCGAGCAAGATATCCGCCAGCTTGGCATTGCCGTATGCGCGCTCTGGGCTGAAGTGCTCCAGCGTATTGGGATCTGCCGGATCGAAATTCGAGATCAGCATATTAGCTAATGACGCCGTGTTGACCACGGTGGCGTTACTATCGCGCAGCTTTTCTTGCAGCAGGGACGTCAGCAGGAACGGCGCGACGACGTTGACTTGCCACGTGCGCTCGAAACCATCGGCGGTCATGGTGGGCCCATCGAAAATGCCTCCGGCATTATTGCCCAGGGCATCGATGTGCTCCAGTTGTTGCAGGTCATCGGCCAGCTGGCGGACCTGAACAAGCGATTCGAAATCGGCGAGGAAATACTGCCCACCTACTTCCTGAGCAACGGCCTTGGTCTTGTCCGGGTTGCGGCCGATGATGACGAGCTTATCCTGCGGGCGGGTGCGGTGAATCTGCCGGGCGGCCGCGGCACCAATGCCTGACGATGCCCCGGTAATCACGATGGTCCTAGCGGCGGAGTACGGCGAAGTCATAGGCCCGATTTTAGCCGCGGACGTGATATCCGTCCGCGAAATCCTTGCGTGATATTTGTCCGCGTCGTCCCCACCTAGCAATTCCGCTTGGGGCTAGACAGGTCTATACTTCCGGCTTGTGAAGCGCCTGCTTTTTCTGCGGCAGTGGGGGCCAGCGCGGCTAACCGCCACCGGTTTTCTACTGCTCATCCTGATAGGAACGGTTCTGCTCTTACTGCCGTTCGCCGAGGCCGGAGATTCCCGCGCCTCGTTTTTATCTGCCCTTTTTACCGCGACCTCCGCAGTCTCGCTGACCGGCCTGGTCGTAGTCGATACCGGCAGCTTCTGGAGCCCGGCCGGGCAGGTCGTCATTTTGGCCCTGATCCAACTGGGCGGTTTGGGGATTATGTTGCTGGCCTCGCTATCCGGCCTGCTTTTGACCGGCCGGATTAGCTTCAAGGCGCGCAAGACCGGCGCCTATGAAAGCCGGCCCATCCTCGCCGGTGGCATCCGCCGCACCCTGATTTTTACCTTCGCCTTTACCGCGGTGGTAGAAAGCATTATCGCCGCGGCGGTCACCGTGCGGCTTATGGTGGGCTACGGGCATTCCTTCCCGCGAGCTTTGTGGGAGGGCATCTTCCATGCGATTTCGGCCTTTAATAACGCTGGGTTTAGCACCAATAGCGATAACCTCGTGCCCTTTGTGGGCGATGCCTGGATTCTCTTGCCGCTGGCCGGGGCGGTCATCGGCGGCGGGCTGGGTTTTCCAGTCTGGGCGGAATTGGTGCGCCACGTCCGGCGCGGGTCGGAGGCGATGCGCCGCATCTCCATCACGGCGCGCATGACTCTGTCGGCCACCGGCGTGCTGCTTGTAGCCGGCACGATATTTTTTGCCTTGACGGAGTGGAATGGCGTCCTGGCGCCGATGTCGTGGGGCGAGAAAATCCTCAACGCGTTCTTTGCCAGCGTCTCCCCGCGCACGGCCGGTTTTAATACCTTCGACTACGGTGAGGTTCACCCGGTAACGCTCATGGGCACCGATATTTTGATGTTCATCGGTGGCGGCTCAGCCGGTACCGCCGGCGGCATCAAGGTCACCACCGCGTGCGTGCTGCTGGCCGCCATGGCCGCGGAGTTCTTAGGTAAGGAAAAGACCTCCATTTACCACCGCAGCCTTCCCCACAGCGTTACCCGGCAGGCGCTAGCATTGAGCTTCGCCGGCGTGCTGGTGGTGACCCTCGGTGTGGCGGCGCTGCGCTTTTTCGATCCGCAATTTACCGGCGATCAGCTCTCCTTCGAAGTTATGTCCGCCTTTGCCACAGTGGGCCTATCCACTGGGATTACCGCCAGCTTGTCCGCACCCTCACAAATCGTACTGTGTTTCATCATGTACCTGGGCCGCGTTGGCCCAACCACCCTGGTAGCAGCGCTGGCGGCAAAGAATTTAAGCCGCCGCTACAGCTACCCCGAAGAAAGGCCCTTCATTGGCTAGCATTTTTAAGGCGCTGGGCCATTCCCGCGCCACCCTCGACATTGCCCCGGTCGTCGTCATTGGCTTGGGGCGGTTTGGTTGCTCCCTGGCAAGCGAGCTCATGGGCCATGGGGTAGAGGTCCTCGGCATCGATTCCGATGAAAAGATCGTGCGCGAACAGGCACCGCACTTAACCGAGGCCATTTCCGCGGATACCACCGATCCGGCGGCGCTCCGCCAACTAGGCATCGACGAGGTGGAGCGGGTCATCGTGGGCATCGGCTCGCACCTGGAGGCGTCCATCCTCACTGTCTCAAACCTGGTGGAGCTGGGTGTCAAGGATATTTGGGCCAAGGCCAATTCGGAGGCCCACGAGCGCATCCTGCGCCAGATTGGCGCCCACCACGTCATCCGCCCCGAGCGCGATACCGGCCGCCGCGTGGCCTATCTCTTGGGCGGGCGCTTCCGCGACTTTGCTGAGATCGCCCCGTACTACGGCGTGACGCAAATGGCCGCGCCCTCCTCGGTCACGGGCCGCCCGCTCGATTTGGGCGAGGTTTGGCGCACCCACCACGTGCAGTTGGTCTCAGTCTGTCAGGCGGAGGGTGCTTGGGCCCCGCTTGCCGATGCCACCCAGCTCGCCCCCACCGATTTCATCGTCGCCGCCGGCAGCCCGCAGGCGCTGGAGAAATTTTCCCAGTCCTAGCGCGAGTGAATGCGGTTTTGGGCTTGTACGAGCCCTTGCGTCGCGATGAGCTGGGCGGCTTCGGCGGCGGTGGCGATGGCGGTATCGAAGCCGGGGCCGGCATCGACAGGCGCTAAGACATAGTCCGGAATCGACGAACCCTTGGGCGGGCGCGCGATGCCAATGCGCACGCGCACATAATCCCGCGTACCCAGGTTGTGTGTGAGCGACTTCAGCCCGTTGTGCCCATTTTCATTGCCGCCTTGCTTTAGCCGAATCTTATTGGCCGGCAGGTCGAGCTCATCGTGGATGACGATGATGTGGTCTGCCGCAATGCCCAAAGCCTGCGCCAACGGGGCAATCGGATCACCGGAAAGGTTCATAAACGTTGTCGTGCGCACCGCCAGCGCGCGGGTATCATCCCAGCGCAGCGGGGCTGCCTCGAGGCCCATCCCGCGCACCGGCTCGAGCACGTCGCCGCCTTGGGCCAATACATCGTCCACGGCCATATATCCCACGTTATGGCGGGTTGCGGCGTACTTCGCGCCGGGATTGCCCAGGCCAATGATAAGCCAGTCCGCCTCCAACTCGGCCGGATCCAGCCCCTGCTGCGCTTGCGGGGGACCGCCGAAAAACCGGGCAATAAAATCTGTCAAAGCTGCCACGAATGCGCCTTTCTAGCTCGGTACAGTAGTTTCCTATGAGCCAGGTTATTCAATCTTTGCGCCGAACCGTAATGCCAGCGCCCATGGCGGGCGGGCCTACCACCGTGGATCTGGTGCGCGCCGCGCATCAGGCCGGTTCCTTTGGCACCTTGGGGCTTGGGTCTGCCAGCGTGGATTCCGCCCGCAGCCAGATCGATGCCTGCGCCGGCATCTCCTTTGGGGTGAACCTCTTTTGCCCGCAGGATCCGTTAACTCCTGAGCAGTTGGCCGCCGCCGCGGACCTGGCCGCGGCCGAAGGCACCTCGCTACCGGATCCCGATTATTCCTTCGGCTTCCGCGACAAGCTCGAGCTGGCGTTGCAGGGCGGCGCCCGCGTCGTGTGGTCCATGTTCGGCACCTTTGATGCAGCGCAGCTTGCCCGCATCCACGCCGCGGGTGCCGAGGCTTGGACCACCGTCACCACACCCGACGAGGCCCGCGCCGCCGCCACGCTGGGAGTGGACGCTCTGTGCGTACAGGGCCCTTATGCCGGCGGACACCGCGGCACGTGGGACCGCACCGCGCTTCCAGACGATCGGCCCCTGCCAGAGCTCATCGCCGCCGTCCACCAAGCCGTCCACGCCGTCGCACCGAGCATCCCGCTGATTGCCGCAGGAGGGCTGCGCACGGCAGGCGACGTAACCCAGGTATTAAGCCTGCCCGGCGTGCTCGCCGCATCGTGCGGCTCTGCCTTTTTGCTGAGTAAAGAAGCCGGAACCAGTGACTACAACCGCAAGCTTATTCAGCGCGGCGGGGCCACCGTATCCACCCGCGCCTTTTCCGGGCGGCATGCGCGCGGTTTAGAGACCGACTACACCCGAGCCCACCCGGATTTACCCCCGGTATATCCCATGCTTAATTCCGTGCTCAAGGAACGCCGAGCGCAGCACGATGCCGCCGTAGCCTACTGCCTCGTAGGTGAGCCGGCTGCCAAAATCCGCGGGGGTAGTGTCGCAGACATTCTGGACTCCCTATGCCAAAACAAACACTAAGACACGCTAAAATTTGGGGCGAAGATTTCTAGCCACCCCCGAAATAGAAATGGATGGAGCCTCGTGACTGCGAACGCACATATTGGACATGATGACTGGAACGAGCGCCTCGAATTGGCGCAACAGATGATTCCCCTCATCCACCAACTGCACCGCAATAACAACGTCGTCGCCACCATCTTCGGCCGCCCGCTGGTGGGGCAGACCGATATCGACATCATCAAGTCCCACCGCTACGGACGCCGCATTGCCCAGCGCCAGCTCTCCACGGCAGAAACCCTGCCCATCCTGTCCGAACTTGCGGATATGAACCTAAGCTCCGCATCCATCGACGTCGGACGCCTCCTACTGGGCTTTGAAGAGTCGGGCGAAGATGACCTGCGCCGCTACCTCGAAGATGAACTCACGGAAATCGTCGGTGCCGGCGAAGACATCGACCCAACCGATGTCGTGCTCTACGGCTTTGGCCGCATCGGCCGCCTCCTTGCCCGCATCCTCGTCGCCCGCGAAGCCGCTTACGGCGGCGTGCGCCTGCGCGCGATCGTGGTGCGCAATAAGGGCGAAGGGGACATCATCAAGCGCGCCAGCCTCCTGCGCCGCGACTCCGTCCACGGCGCCTTCAACGGCACCATCAGCGTGGACGAGGAAGAACAGGTTATCTGGGCCAATGGCACGAAGATCCAGATGATCTACGCCAACGACCCAGCCACGATCGATTACACCGAATACGGCATCAACAACGCCGTGCTGGTAGATAACACCGGTGTTTGGCGCGATAAGGAAGGCCTGTCCCAGCACCTTAAGGCCACGGGAGTGGCCCGCGTGCTGCTGACCGCACCGGGCAAGGGCGATATTAAAAACATCGTCTTTGGCATCAATGATTCCGCCATTACCGATGACGATAAGATCCTCTCCGCCGCATCGTGCACCACCAACGGCATCACCCCGGTGCTCAAGGTGATCAATGACCGCTACGGCGTGGCCCACGGCCACGTGGAAACCGCGCACTCGTTTACCAATGACCAAAACCTCATTGATAACTACCACAAGGGCGAACGCCGCGGCCGCGCCGCTGGCCTGAACATGGTGCTTGCCGCCACCGGTGCCGCCAAGGCCGTGGCCAAGGCCCTGCCTGAGTTCGAAGGCAAGCTGACCGGTAACGCCATCCGCGTTCCCACCCCGGACGTATCCATGGCGGTGCTCAACTTGGAGCTGGAGCAAGAGGTCGACCGCGATGAGGTCAATGACTTCCTGCGCAATGTCTCCCTGCACTCGGATCTGCGCCAGCAGATTTCCTACATTGCCTCCCCAGAGGTCGTCTCCAGCGACTTCGTGGGCAATACCAATGCCGGCATCGTCGATGGCATCGCCACCATCGCCTCCGGCAAGCACCTGGTGCTCTATGTCTGGTACGACAACGAGTTTGGCTACTCCAACCAGGTCATCCGCGTAGTGGAGGGGCTTTCCAATGCCCGCCCGGTCGTCCTGCCCAAGCGCGTATCTCCCTCTGAGCTTTAAGCTCGCATAGTTTAAGGCCCGCGGAGTCCCCGCGGGCCTTAGTTATTTAAGCGGTGGGGCGAAGTGCCCGTGTGCGCAGCAACCGCCTAGTGGCCCACGAAGAAATGGCGGCGAAAAGCAGCATTATTATCGCAGCACAGGCGTAGCGGCCGGGAGAATCCGCATTCATCGGCCAGGCCGGGAAGGCAATGAGCCAAAGGACAGTCTTCGCGAGGAGATCGCCGCCTACCGTCGCGGAGACAATGGTGCCAATGATGGTGAGAGCAAGCGAGTTCCAAATACCAAAGCGGATCACGACGATGAGCGAGACCGCCGCGAGGACGTACCCGACGCCGATGGCCAGCGGCAGTTGGGCGAGCACAGCTGGGGCGGCTTCACCGGCGAAGATAACCGCGACCGAAGCACAAGTGCACACCGCTGCGATAATGCCCAGGAACCACAGGAGAAGGGCAGTAGAGCAGTGGCGTGATTCTGTATAAACGATCGGCCACGCGCCCGAGAACCCTGGCCAGACCAGTAGGGGAAGTACACCGGCACCTACGGGGAGAAGCAAAAATACGAAGAATCCCTGTACATAACGTGGCGGGTAGATAAGGGCAATAAAGATCAGTGCTAAGGCGCTTAATACCAAGCACGTAATGACCGCTGGCGTCATTATGGCCCGGTGAAAGCCCCGGAGCACATCGGAAAGGCGGGAGTCGGCAGCAGCACGCGAGACAGTCGCAGGCTGCCAACCCCAAGCTGGCGTGGCGGCGGTACTGGCCGTGGGAGCCGTAACGCGCCGGCGTCGGGAAAGCGGCCGTATTCGGCGAGGCGTCATGGTCGCGGTCAAAGAGCCTGCTACAGCGAGTATGAGGCACAACGCCAGTGCAGGAAGCGGGCTTTCCTGCAGGAGTGGATCGCCAGGCTCGAGCGGAACCGAATTCTGGTGGATGCGCAGCGCAGGCAATAGTAACCGCAGCGGCCACGCGGGCGGAAAGGCCCACCATAGCTGCCCCTCGACAACGCGAGGAAGCACGCTAATGACCTGCCAGATAACCGCGAGGATAAGCGTGACGGTTAGGCCCAGCCTGCGGGCGCATGCGGTCGCAAGCCCCGCGATGCCGATGGCTCCGAGGAAAGAATAAGCCCCAGCGATGAGAAGCAGCTGATGGTCTGCACGCCCTTGCGTTGCAACCGCCGCCCAGGACAGACCAAAATTCAGTATGTGAAAAATTGCGAGGCTTGCCACGACGATGAAGAAACGGGAGGCGTGCTCGTAGCGAGGATGAAGCCGGCGCCATAGGGTGCCGCCGCCGCGGCTGAGCACCTCGCGGCGCTCTGGAACGCCAGTAAAAAGCGCAGTGAGCGGCGCGTACATGCCGGTGATAAACATGGACTGCCAGCCAAGAACCCCGGTAGCGTCTTCGGCAGAGGAGGCGAACGTAGAAAAGAAAACCGTCATTATCACTAGAGGCAGGGCGAGCAAGGGTAACCACTGCAGGGCACTGCCGCGGCAACGCAGTAGTTCTGCTGAGAGATACCGTCGATACTGGTTACTCATCGGTCTCATCACCTGCAGAAGTCAGTCGGAAGAATTCGGCTTCCAATTCACCGCTGGGGGCCAGTTCCTGCAGGGAGCCGGAATACCGGATGGTGCCTTGGGACAAAATAGTGATGTCGTGGGCTAGGTGAAGGACCTCACCGAGTTGATGGGAGCTGACCACGACGGTATGCCCAGCGGCGGCGAGCTGCTGGAGGAGCTTTCGCAGCTCCGCGATGCCCTGTGGATCGAGTCCATTTTGCGGCTCATCAAGCAATAAGATTTCAGGATCACCGAGCAAGGCCTGGGCTAAGGCCAAGCGGGCTTTCATCCCGGTGGAAAAAGACTTTGCCTTCTTAGAACCAGCCCCGGCTAGACCAGCAATGTGCAAGACACGGTCGATTTCAGTATCGGGCAATCCGAGCAGGCGGGTATGTACGCGGAGGTTATCCGTGGCAGAAAGGTGGCCATAGAAAGCTGGCCCATTAACCGAGGCGCCAACATGGTCGAGAACTTCCCGCGACCATGGTTTGCCAGCCACGCGCACCGTTCCCGAATCGGCGGGCAGCAGACCGAGGAAAATGGAAAACAAGGTGGACTTGCCGGCACCATTTCTCCCGAGCACAGCGTGTACCCGGCCAGGTAAGACCTGAAAACTTATATCCCGCAGCACTGCCTGGGAACCAAAAGACTTTGTGATGTGTTCGAAAGCAACCTCATAGCTCATACCAAAAGTATGAGCTGCGCAACTATCGAAATCTTCCGCCTGCGAGACGGTCTTCGCGCCGGGGTAGTCCTACCACAGTAGGAGACTAGGCAATGCCAGCTTTGTGCGCCAGCAGCACCAAAGCCACGCGGTCGCGTGCAGCAAGCTTGGACATCAGCGCGGAGACATGCGTTTTTACCGTGGTATCTGCGATAGACATGTGGCCTGCAATCTCGCGATTTGTAGCCCCGCGCGCGATGAGCGTGAGCACCTCCATCTCGCGCCGAGTGACTAGGCTTAGTCCTTGGCGTTCGTGCGAACTGAGCTGGCTATGCGTTAGCGCCCTGCGGTAGCCCTCTAAAACAGGGCCCGTAACCTGGGAGGCGAGGACAGACTCGCCCTTAGCGACGTCGCGTACGGCTTGTACCAGAACCTCTGGATCCGCATCTTTTAGTAAGAATCCATGCGCACCGGCGGCAATTGACTGAGATACCAGATCCTCTTCATTGAACGTGGTGAGCATGATGATCCGGCAGTCAGGGGTGCGAGAGAGAATAGCTTGGGCCGCGGCGATTCCATCCATGCCAGGCATGCGTATATCCAAAATGGCCACATCAATGCGGTGTCGAAGTGCCAAGGAGACGGCGTCGGCTCCGGTGGCTGCGGTAGCCACCACCTCAATATCTTCCTGCGCGTTCAAGATGGTCGATAAGGCAACGACGAGCATCGCTTGATCGTCTGCAAGCATGACGCGAATCTTAGGCATGGTTGTCCTTGTGTAATGGTAGTTCCGCAACCAGTGTAAATTTCTGGGCATCGCCACTGCTAGTTAAATGTCCGCCCAAGGCTTGGGCGCGTTCCTTAACTCCCACCAAACCGACGCCGCTGCCGGATACCTCACTGGGTGTCGGGGAAGTAGCGGTGGAGATGAGGGTGACCCGTGCGGCATCGGAAAGCGTGAGTTTTAGCTGCACGTGCGTACCGGGGCCTTGGTGGCGCAGGGCATTGGTCAGCCCTTCAGAAATGATGCGTACCAGGGCTAGCTGAGTCAGCGCGGAAACCTCGTAGGAGGAAGGCAATTCCGCGTCAATCTTCAGGCCAGCGGTGCGAAAGCCGTCGATGATGCCCTGTACATGCTCGAGCTGCTGCGCGGGTTCCAAAGCCGAAGGCCCCTTGCTGCGTAGCGCTGTGACGATGCCGCGCACTTCCTCCAGCGCGGAATCCGCACCATCGCGAATGCTCTTCAAGGTGTCCTCGGCAGCGGTGGTATCCGTGCGCGCGGCGATAATCCCGGCATTGGCCTGAACCTTGATTAAGGTGAGGGAGTGGGCCAAGACATCGTGCAATTCCCGAGCGATGAGTAAGCGCTCTTCCTCCTGCGCTTGGTGGAACCGTTCTTGAGCTAAGTGCTCGCGCTGCCTATCCAGGTCAAAATAGCGTGCGGCGATGAAATAGGCGCTGCCGAGCACCGCCCAATGCACCACCAGCAAGGTGATGTAGCGGCGATCGAGCTGGAAAGATAAGAGAAAGGACTCGGGGTCAATGCGCCACATAGCAGGCGATACAAAGGAACCCAAGAGCGCGGCGATAAGCACCGCGCGGGGAATTGAGCGGCGTTCCACGTAGCGGGAAGTGGCGTAGACGGCCATCGGCGCGGTCAATGCCCATGGGGCAACCCCGAGGTTGGCTGGTAGCTGGCTTATCCACGCCGCGGACCACGCACCAAGGAGGACAATAAAGCCAGCTGCACTGAGTACCGGTTTGGTACGCCAGACCCAGATGAAGGGCAAGAATAAAAGCGATAGCGCTGCTTGGATGAGCTCGATCGCTCCTGGAGCCGCCCAAGCCCCGATGAGATAAAACAGCGCAATGAGCGCTGCCACCGCGGTGAGGATTTTATCCCCTAAGCGTGCTTTTGCCACGGTGTCAGTGCTCATAGTCGGACATAGTAGTACGGCTTCGGGGGACTACTTCTTTTTGTCCTTCTTCTTCCCTTTCTTTTTAGACGAGTCCTCTAGCTTGGCGGCTACATCCGGTACGTAACGGAACTCTTCGCGGTCTGGGCGCTCGTAGGTCTTGCCATCGGAATCGGGACGGTGCGGGATCTCCGGCAACTCGCGCTCGATCTTCTCGTAAGGGATGGTATTGAGCAGGTGCGAAATGACGTTGATGCGCGAGCGCTTTTTATCCTCGGACTCCACGGTGTACCACGGTGCGGTCGGGGTATCGGTGTGGATGAACATGGCATCCTTGGCGCGGGAATAGTCCTCCCAGCGGGTAATGGATTGCAGATCCATGGGGGAGAGCTTCCAGCGGCGCAGCGGATCATTGCGGCGGGATTCAAAGCGCTTAATCTGCTCTTCATCAGAGACAGAGAACCAGTATTTGCGCAGGATAATGCCGTCTTCCACAAGCATCTGCTCAAAGGTGGGAGCCTGGTGCAAGAAGCGGACGTATTCTTGGTCGGTGCAAAAGCCCATGACGCGCTCAACGCCGGCGCGGTTGTACCAGGAGCGGTCAAAGATGACGATCTCGCCCTTGGTGGGCAGCTTTTCCACGTAGCGCTGGAAATACCACTGGCCCTGTTCGCGCGAGTTTGGGGCGGGAAGCGCCTCGATGCGGCAGGTGCGGGGGTTGAGGTACTGCGTGATGCGCTTGATGGCAGAACCTTTGCCGGCGGCGTCGCGGCCTTCCATGATGATGACCACGCGGGCGCCGGTTTCAACGACCCACTGCTGCATATCGACGAGCTCTGCTTGCAACCGCTCGAGCTCTTTTTCGTAGGCCTTCTTATTCAGCTTTTTAGGGGATTTGCTGCTTTTGGTGCTCATTCTTCCAGCTTAACGGCTTGGTGGCCCTATCTAGAAAACTGGTGTGCCCTCGTTGGAGTGAGAACCCAACCACAGCTTGTGCGGGGTATGTGCAGCAGGCTTAGAGGCCGGGCTCGCCGTAGCGAGTGGTATTAGAAATATGGCCGAGCCCTTCGACGTCGATGGCGACCGTATCGCCATCCTGGAGGAATTGTTGCGGGTCGCGGGCAAACCCAACGCCTTCGGGCGTACCGGTTACGATGACGTCACCGGGGTTGAGGGGATAGAGCTGCGAGCAGAATTCTATGAGCTCAGCGATGGAAAAGATGAGGTCATCGGTATTGTCCTGCTGGCGCACCTCGCCATTAACCGTGGTGGTCAGCCGCGCGCTACTGCCCGGCGCCCATTCATCAGGGGTAGTGAGCCAAGGCCCAAAGCCTGCGGTGCGATAAAAAGACTTGCCTGCGTGGAATTGGCTGGTCTGACGCTGAAAATCGCGCAGGGTGTAGTCGTTCATGATGGCATACCCCGCCACGTAATCCAGTGCATCCGCGCGGGTTACGCGGTGCGCGCGCTCGCCGATGACCACCGCAAGCTCACCCTCATAGTCCAGCTTCTGGGTAGCGTATTCGGGGATATAGACGTCATCGAAGGGGCCGGTCAGGGCATCGGCGAACTTGATAAACAGCGTGGGGTGCGCGGGAAAGTCGCGGCCCATTTCCCGGATATGTTTGGCGTAATTAAGGCCTACGCAGACGATTTTTCCTGGCGTTGGGACGACTGCTTCTAAATCATGCTGATCAAAGACTATCGGTTCGCCGGATAGCTGTGCGGCCTTGTGCCAATCTTCGCTGCGCAGCAGCGCGCCTACGTCTTCGTAGTCCAGCTCCACTCCCACATTATCGCCTTCAATGCGGATTGCAGAGGTGCCGAACGCGGTGCGAAGAGTAGCCAATTTCATGCCAGCTAGTCTAGCGCACTTCTTAATTCTGTTACCGCGTCAGCGCAGAGGATAGGGATCTCCGCCTTTTCTTGCTTGGACCACGGCTTGAGCACAAACGATGCCGGATCCATCTGGCCTGGCGGCCTTCCGATGCCTATGGAAAGACGCTGATAGTCCTTGGTACCGAGCGACTTCGTAGTAGAACGCAGACCGTTGTGCCCGTGATCGCCACCGCCTTGGCGCAATTTCACGGTCCCGAAGTCGAGCTCTAATTCATCGTGCACCACCACAATATCTGCGGGTGCCAGATGGAAGTACTGGGCGAGTGCCTTGATCGGCCCACCAGACAGGTTCATAAAGGACCGCGGTTTAGCGCAGATCACCTTGCGGCCGGATAGCATTCCTTCCGCGAGCTCAGTATTAGTCTTCTTATGCACCGAAAAGCTGCTCATTAATTCACCGGCGAGCTCATCGGCAACGTCGAAGCCGATGTTGTGCCGCGTGCCGGAATATTTCGGGCCAGGATTGCCAAGGCCTACTACGAGTAGTGGAGTCACTGCATTATTGTCGCATAAATTGAAATTCTATTGGAAATACAAGTCTATGCTCCATAGAATATGCCGCCGAGTATCATTGCTGCTCGGCTCCTAAAAATACCTCTTACAGCGGTGGACTTGAGGAAGTATCGTAGTGATTAAGGAGGTGCGCCCCATGTCCGAAAAATCAACTGAAGTTGATCGCGAAACCGAAAATGTACCTAGTAGCAAAGTTGCTGCTGCGCGGCTCATTATCAAGCGCGCTAAGGAAGGCAAGGGCAAGATTGAAATCACGCCTAGAATTCGTGAACTTGCCGGACAAGATTTATAAAACCATCTATAAAACTGCGATATCGCCGTGAGCATTGCTGCTCACGGCGATATGCGTTTGGGGGAGTGGGAAACTACTCCTCAGAATCGCCGGACTCGGAGGACTCGCCCTCCTCATCGACGGAGTCGGCACCAGCGTCGGCGCCGCCTTCCTCAGCAGCCTCAGCGGCCTCTTCGAGCTCCTCGTCAACCTCAGGCAGGGAGATGGAGAGGATAACGGTCTCTGGGTCTGCCACCAGGGTGGTGCCTTCCGGCATGGTGATGTCGGCGGCGGTGATGACTTCGCCGTCCTCGAGGCCCTCGATGGACAGTTCGATCTCTTCCGGAATGTTCAGTACGTCAGCCTCAACCATGAGGACGTCTGCGTCCTGGATGTGCATGGTGCCCGGTGCGGACTCGCCGGTCAGGGTAATCGGAACCTCAACCTCGACCTTCTCGCCGCGCTTAATCAGCAGCAAGTCAACGTGGTCGATGTCCATGGTGAGCACGTTCTGGTCAACGTTCTTGACCATGGTCAGGTACTGCTCGCCTTCGATCTCGAGCTCCAGAACGGCGTTGACACCGTTGTTGCGAACGAGGGACTGGATGTCCAGCAGCGGCACTGCGAAGTGTACTGGCTCCTGGTCGCTACCGTAGATTACGCCGGGAACCTTCCAGTCGCGGCGCAGGCGGCGGGCGTAGCCCTTGCCAAAGACGGTACGTGGTTCTGCTTTAATGATTGGGCGCTCTGCCATGATGCAATCTCCTTTGTCGGTGTAGTGCGGCGAGGCTATCGAAGTTATAAAAACGACGAAAGCCTGCCGATGAACGTCTTGGACGAGTCATCGCAGGCGTCAATAAAAGCAACATGCTCTAACTTCAATCGCGTCGATAACGGCTTCCCAATTTTTGAGTCGCCCTCGCCGAGACTGAGTTAGATTAGCATCTCTCGGCCGACGAAACCAAAATCCACCCCGTTAATCTTCCTTCGCGCCCTTTCCTCTGATTGCGCCCTTCGCGCTCACCGGCGGCGCGTATGTCTGTAGCTCGGGTTACGCAGTGAGCGCGAAGGGCGGGTGGGAGAACAGCAGGCGGTAGTGCTTGCGCGTACCTGCGACGCCCTTGGCGCTCACGGGGATGGAAAACACCAACACCCCGCCGTTCACGGTGAGCGCGAAGGGCGGGGTGCGAGGTGTAGTGTGACCGGCGAAACGCTTATGCCCGATCGAAAAGGGTAGTTACAGAACCGTTTTCGAAGATCTCGTGGATGGTTCGAGCCAGCAGTGGGGCGATGGACAGGACCTTGAGGTTGGACCAGCCTTCGGTGGACTGCGGCAGGGTATCGGTGGTGATGACTTCCTCGGCACCGCATTCGGACAGGCGCTCGCGGGCGGGGTCAGAGAATACGCCGTGGGTGCAGGCGATGATGACCTTCTTTGCGCCCGCTTCCTTGAGCACGCGCACGGCGCCGGCGATGGTGCCACCGGTGTCAATCATGTCATCGAGAAGCACGCAGTCCTTGCCCTCAACTTCGCCCACCACGCGGTTGGAGACCGTCTTATTGGCCTCGGTATTCGAGCGGGTCTTGTGCACGAAGGCCAGCGGGGCATCGCCCAAGTCGTGGGCCCACTTTTCGGCGACCTTCACGCGGCCGGCATCGGGGGAGACGACGGCGATGTTATCGGTGGCGTACTTGGACTTGATGTAGTCCGTCAAGATGGGCTGGGCGTGCATGTGGTCCACCGGACCGTCGAAGAAACCCTGAATCTGGTCCGTGTGCAGGTCCACCGAGACGATGCGGTCCGCGCCGGCTGCCTCCAGGAGATCTGCGACCAGGCGGGCGGAGATGGGCTCGCGGCCCAAGTGCTTCTTATCCTGACGCGCATATGGGTAGAACGGCAAGATCGCGGTGATGCGCTTGGCGGAACCACGCTTCAGCGCATCGATCATGATGAGCTGTTCCATCAACCACTTATTAAGCGGCTGAGAATGCGATTGCATGACGAAGCAGTCAGCGCCGCGCACGGACTCTTCGAAGCGGATAAAGATCTCGCCATTGGCGAAGTCCCGGGCGGTGGTGGGAACCAGATCAGTGTTGAGTTCCTTTGCCACTGCCTCTGCCAATTCTGGGTGTGCGCGCCCAGAAAAGAGCTTCATGTTCTTGCTACTACCAGTTACCTTGCCAGTCATAGGAGAATATGCCCCTTTACTTTTCGTTGTCCTGTGCACGGGCTGCGGCTTCTGCCGCTGGGGTGCCCGGACGCTTCTTTTCAACCCAGCCTTCGATATTGCGCTGTTTGCCACCGGAGACTACGAGTGCTCCCGCGGGAACATCGTCTTTAATTACTGTACCCGCACCGGAGTACGCGCCATCACCGACATTGACTGGAGCGATAAACATCGTATCCGAGCCGGTGCGCACGTGGCTGCCAATGGTGGTGTGGTGCTTGTTCACACCGTCGTAATTGACGAAGACAGAGGACGCACCGATATTGGATTCCTCGCCCACGGTGGCATCACCAATATAGGTAAGGTGCGGCACCTTGGTACCGCGGCCGAGCTCGGCATTTTTCGCCTCCACGAAGCCGCCGAGCTTGCCGTCTTCGCCCACGATGGTATTCGGGCGAATAAAGGTAAAAGGCCCGATCTTGGCGTTGACGCCGATGACGGAATCGCTGCCGTGTGTGCGGACCACGGAAGCGCCTGTACCAATCTGCATATTCGTCAACGTGGAATCCGGGCCGACCTCGGCATTATCGGCGATGCTCGTCGCACCCCATAGCTGAGTGCCGGGGTGGATGGTGACATCGGTGCCGATGGTGACATTAACGCCGATCCAGGTGGTCTCTGGATCGACGATGGTGGCGCCACCGCGCATGGCCTTTTCCACCATGCGTCGGTTGAGCTCGCGGCCGGCGGCGGCCAGTTGCACACGGTCATTGACGCCGGCGAGCTCTTGCGGATCCGCGGCCACGTGCGCACCCACGCCATGCCCGGCGGTGCGGGCGATTTCGAGGACATCGGTAATGTAGAGCTCGCCCTGCGCATTATTGGTATCAAGCTTGGTCAGGGCATCGCGCAATGCTGCCGCATCGAAAGCGAAAACGCCGGAATTGACCTCATCAACCAAGCGCTGTTCTTCGGTGGCATCCTTGTGCTCCACGATGGCGGATACGGATCCATCCGTGTCGCGAATGATGCGGCCATAACCGGTGGGATCTGCAAGGCGCATGGACAGTACCGTGACCGCATTGCCTTGAGCGGTGTGGGTATCGCGCAACCCCTCGATGGTTTCTGGGGTCAAAAGCGGCACGTCACCATTGGTAACGATGATGGTGCCTTCGAAATCAGAAATCGGGGAAATCCCGCAGGACACGGCATGGCCGGTACCGCGCTGTTCATCCTGCACGGCCTGCACGATCTCACGGTCTAGCTCATTCGAAATCTTTTCTACGACGGGTGAGACCTGCTCGCGCTGGTGGCCCACGACGGCCACGAGATGGTCCGGATTGATTCCCGCCGCGGCGTGCAGCGCGTGTCCAAGCAGCGTGCGACCGCCAATTTCGTGCAAAGTCTTTTGCTTTGTGGATTTCATGCGCGTGCCGGCACCCGCCGCGAGGACGACGACGGCACTTGGAATAGTTGCTTCCACGGTCAACAAAACTCCTGGGGGTTGAGTTTGATTAGTTCTTCGGGCTTCATCTTATAGTCCCTATTTCAACTATGTGCGAGAAACCTCCTTAAGGCTGCCCGCGCGCCACACTCCAATAAAGCCAACGAGCGCCAAGAAAATCAACGCCGCTTCTGGTCCCGCGAGAGCAATGACGGAAGAGATACCACCAACAATGAGCAGGATGATGCCCATCATGGTGTTAGCTGCGCCCACGTACTGCGTCCTTTTATCCCCGCCAGCCATATCCACTACGTAGGTCTTTCGTGCCACGCGGACTGCCGTATGCGCGAGGTTGACGGCAAAGAAGCCGAGCGGCATGACCCAAGCGTTCACATTGTCTGGAGCCCAGTGGGAACTAGCCACGATGAGCAGAATGATGACGGAGGAAATGGCCGCACCAGCCGCCATAGTGTTCTTGGAGGATCTGTCCGAAAATATGCCAGAAACGCGCCCGCCTACAAGCGAAGCCAGACCGGAGGCAAGCACGAAGCCGTAGATGCCGGAAAGGTCATCGTGCAGCAGTATGATAAATGCGGTAGAAAGCGCCGAGACCAGCAACAGAGCGCGAACGATGACGAAGTTGCGGAACTGGGCATCGCCAGTAAAAAGCTTCCAGGTATCTGACCACCAGCTCTTATCGATGCCTTCTTGTTCCCCCTCCGGCACTGGCTCTTCCACGTGCGAAAATACCCACGTGGCAATGCCCCAAGTAGAAGCGCCGACCAATAAAACGATGCACATAGTGGAAATCGTGAGATCCCCCAAGAGGAATAAGATGACACCGGCAAGCAGAGTGGCCCCGCCGCCCAAGCCCGCTGCGGATCCGGTCACCCGGCCGCGCTGGCCCTTGGAAATCGTGCGCGCCTGCACGTCCTTGCCGGCGATGGAACACAACGCGCGGAACAGGGAAAGCGCCGCCAGGGCGAGAAGCACGACCACTCCCAGCCATGCGCCGCGGATAAAGAATGCGGCAAGGGCAATCACGGCGGCGGAGATGGCTTGGCCGGTCGAGCCGATCATCCACAAGCGCTTGCGGGCGCGGTGCGTGGTCACCCAGGGGGTAAGGGCGGCCTGCGGCAGCATGGAGCCAGATTCCCGGATAGGGGTAAGCAGGCCGGTAAAGAAGGCGGGGACGCCTGCCGCATTAAAAAGGGCTGGCAGCACTGTTTTGGAGGCAACGATCTGGTCGCCTAAATTTTGCAGGCCATTGGACCAGATGAAGTACCTAGCATTTGCGTTAGACATGAAAGAACTTTCGAGATAACCGAGACAAAGCGGGATAACACTGTAATCCGGTCAGAAGAGACCGTCTATCAACTTTACTCGCTTCCTACCCCTAGAAAGGGCGAAACCGCTGCGATCGGCTATGTTCAGTAGTTGTTATGCACGACGTGGATCCCCTCATCAACACGATGTACCAGGCCTTCGATCTGATCGGAGTGGCCTTGAATGGCATCATCGGTGGCACGATTGCCCGCCGCCGCGAATTCGACATCGTCGGGTTTATTTTCCTCGCCTTATTTTCCGGCCTGGCTGGCGGCATGATCCGCGACATGCTTATCGATGATGGCCCTGCCGCCGCTATTTCAGATCCTTGGTACTTGGGCCTTGCCTGTGCCGGGGCGCTGACCGCCTTCCTCATGGAGCTGAAGGGAAAGGCGTGGGAGATTTTCCGCGAGCACGGCGATGCCATCATTTTGGGTATGTGGTCTACCACCGGTTGCGTAAAAGCATTAGCGGCGGGTATGCCCATGATCCCGTGCGTGTTTTTAGGTGTCTTAACTGCCGTCGGCGGGGGAATGGTCCGCGATGTCGCCTCCGGTCAGATCCCGTCCATTTTCGGCGGCAGCCCCCTTTATGCAGTGCCTTCTATCGTCACAGGCATTGTCATGGTGACCTTCGCATCCTATGACCAATTCGCCATGGGGATGGTGGTTTCCCCAATCATCGGCAGTGGTATGGCCATCATTTCCTACTGGCGGGGATGGGTCCTGCCCCGCGCCGGAGTCGCGCCAGTGAACTACACCGCGGCACAGGTGGCTGCGATTGCCAAGAAGGCGGAGCTAAAAGGCTTTCGCCGCGGCCGGCGCAAACGCTAGCGGCTTAGACGGCGCATAGGGCCGTACCGTAGCCAGCTTTAAGGCAGGTTCGTGACAATGGCGATGATGACAAGGATAATAAGGACAAGAACGCTCCACCTAAGGAACGGATCCTTGGTTAAAGGCAACGGCTTCTGGGAATCGTCATCACCAGGTTCCGGGGTAGACGTGGAGTGTGGATCGGTCATGGCAGGAATCCTTTCGAGTGCAACGTTGCCGCAATGCTAATGAGGGCGACTATAAGCGTCGCCCTCAAGCAAGAGCAAGGTCCCTCGGCGGAGCTGCGCTAGTACCTCGTGTGGTACGACTACAAATTATCCACTGCGTACTGTGCTTCTTCTGCGGTGAATTTTTCACCGTATTCGCTGACGAGTTGGTCATAGATAGCATTGGGTGACATGCTCATCGTTTCTTCGTAATCGCGGGCCGTTTGAAGAGCATTATCGTGGTAGTCCGCTTCCAAATTATCAATGGCGTACTGGGCGGCCTCCGGGCTGAATTGTTCGCCGTACTCGCTGCTGAGCTGGTCGTACAATCCCTGCTTGGACATGTGCATGGTATCTGAGTACACCTTGGCACTCTTCAAAGCATTCTTGAATTCGCGCGGGACATCTTGGTCTTCGCTTCGTTCTTCTGGCTGATTGTCGTGCTCATCGCGAGCATCGTCGTCCGCGTTTATTTCTTGGGTTTCTTCCTCCGGGGCGGCCTCTACAGTGCCTTGCTGGGTGGTCTGGTCTGAGGAGCTTTCGCTGGTTTCATCGTCGCTACCGCCCATATTGGCGATGATGGCGATAATGATGAGGACACCGATGATGATTGCGCCCCACTTGAGGCAGCCGCCCTTTTTCTTTTGGGGCTGCTCAGGAGCCGGCTGCCCAGCTGCTGGTTGACCAGCCGGTTGAGAATTATCGGAATAGGGGGATGGAGAGGACATGGTGTGGGTTCCTTTCAAAGTGAGTGAGAGAGGGAAAGAGGAAAGTTTTCCGACATTGGCTGCAAAAGCGCAGCAGTGGTCGAGAGCGATTAGCGCAGCGGATCCTTGGCAACGCGGACGGTACTGTCTTGAATATCGCCCAAATCAACGACAATGTTGCAGGAATAGAACTCTCGGACTGGAGGAGAGTGTCTAATGGTTTGTGTGTGGGAACCTAACCCGCATAAGGAGATGAACCAGAATGACTACTATGGCGAGACG